>NZ_BAAHSI010000034.1:0-61410 GCF_054601575.1 Faecalimonas canis
TGGACGGGTGGTTATGATTCCTCTGCATCTATTCTTGCAAGCACATCATTCAACTCAAAAGTCATTGTTCCGTCCTCAAATACGAAAAGGGGAACGCCAACATTACCTTTTTCCTTTACCGGATTAAACATAGGATTTGTGTCGCGGATTTTTAAAAATCGTTTTAGATTTCCGATGCTATCAGAAAACTCTAAAAACAGATAACGAACATTTTTTTGTTCCAGTACTTCTAAAGCGTCTACACAGTCCTTGCACGTTTTTGTTCCATAAATAATTAATTTCATTATATATTCCTCGTTTCTTATAGTTAGTTATCGTGTTCCTTTATATTTTATCATAGATAAGAATTTATGTGAAATAGGAATTGGGGATATATTTGTTGCATTGTGCAAAATGTATAGAAAAAAAATGAAAAATAAAAAAAGTTATGCTTAACAGAGAAAGAAAAAATCTTGTTAAAAAAATATCAAAAATGAATTGACAAATATTTAACGATATAATATACTTACAGAGGTAAAGCAAAAGAACTCATTCATGGAGGATAATGAAATGACGAAGAAAAAAGAAATCGTACCAGAAATTATTGATAGTGTAGAAGCGCTTACAGCAAAAATGGAAGCGATGAGAGAAGCACAGAAAGTATTTGCTACATTTACACAGGAACAAGTAGATAAAATCTTTTTTGAGGCTGCTTTAGCAGCAAATAAACAGCGTATCCCATTAGCAAAAATGGCAGTAGAAGAAACAGGAATGGGTATCGTTGAAGATAAAGTTATTAAAAATCATTACGCAGCAGAATATATTTACAACGCATACAAAGACACAAAAACTTGCGGAGTAATTGAAGAAGATAAAGCATACGGAATTAAAAAAGTTGCAGAACCAATCGGTTTAATCGCAGCAGTTATTCCAACAACAAACCCAACATCAACAGCGATTTTTAAAACATTAATCGCATTAAAAACAAGAAATGCAATTATCATCAGCCCACATCCACGTGCAAAAGCATCTACAATCGCAGCAGCAAAAGTTGTTTTAGATGCAGCAGTTAAAGCAGGTGCACCAGAAGGCATTATTGGTTGGATCGACGTACCATCACTTGAATTAACAAACGAAGTAATGAAAGGTGCAGATACAATCCTTGCTACAGGTGGTCCTGGTATGGTTAAAGCAGCATATTCTTCAGGAAAACCGGCACTTGGTGTAGGTGCAGGTAACACACCGGTTATCATTGATGATACAGCAGATGTTAAAATGGCAGTAAACTCAATCATCCACTCAAAAACATTTGATAATGGTATGATTTGTGCCTCAGAACAGTCAGTAACTGTTTTAGAAGGCGTATATAAAGAAGTAAAAGAAGAATTTGCACTTCGCGGATGCTACTTCTTAAAGAAAGACGAAATTGAAAAAGTTCGTAAAACAATTATCATCAACGGTGCATTAAATGCAAAAATCGTTGGACAGTCAGCCCATACAATCGCTGCTCTTGCAGGAGTAAAAGTTCCTGAAGATACTAAGATTTTAATTGGTGAAGTTGAATCTGTAGATATTTCAGAAGAATTTGCACACGAAAAATTATCTCCTGTACTTGCAATGTACAAAGCAAAAACATTTGATGAAGCGATTGCAAAAGCAGAGCAGTTAGTTGCAGACGGTGGATATGGACATACATCTTCTATCTACATTCACCCAGCACAGACAGAAAAATTAGCAAAACACGCAGCAGCAATGAAAACTTGCCGTATTTTAGTAAATACACCTTCTTCTCAAGGTGGAATCGGTGACCTTTACAACTTTAAATTAGCACCATCTCTTACATTAGGTTGTGGTTCATGGGGTGGAAACTCTGTATCTGAAAACGTTGGTGTAAGACACTTAATTAACATTAAAACAGTTGCCGAGAGGAGAGAAAATATGCTTTGGTTTAGAGCACCTGAAAAGGTTTACTTCAAAAAAGGTTGTATGCCTGTTGCACTTGATGAACTTGGAACAGTAATGGGTAAAAAGAAAGCATTTATCGTAACTGATAGTTTCTTATATCACAACGGATATGTTAAAGGTATCGAAGAAAAATTAGATGAAATGGGAATCCAGCACACATGCTTCTATGAAGTAGCTCCAGACCCAACACTTGCTTGTGCAAAAGCAGGAGCAGAAGCAATGAGAGCATTCGGTCCTGACGTTATCATCGCTCTTGGTGGTGGTTCAGCAATGGATGCAGGTAAAATTATGTGGGTAATGTATGAACATCCAGAAGCAGACTTCATGGATATGGCTATGCGTTTCATGGATATTCGTAAGAGAGTATATACATTCCCTAAAATGGGTGAAAAAGCATACTTTGTAGCAATTCCTACATCTTCAGGAACAGGTTCTGAGGTAACACCATTCGCAGTTATCACAGACGAAAAGACAGGAGTAAAATATCCGTTAGCAGATTATGAATTACTTCCTAAAATGGCTATTATTGATGCAGACAACATGATGAGCCAGCCAAAAGGACTTACAAGTGCTTCTGGTATCGATGCTTTAACACATGCATTAGAAGCATACGCATCTATCATGGCAACAGATTACACAGATGGACTTGCTTTAAAAGCAATGAAAAACATCTTTGAATACTTACCATCAGCATACGAAAACGGTGCAAATGATCCTAAAGCAAGAGAAAAAATGGCAGATGCTTCTTGTATGGCAGGTATGGCATTCGCTAATGCTTTCCTTGGAGTATGTCACTCAATGGCTCATAAATTAGGTGCATTCCATCACTTACCACACGGTGTTGCAAACGCATTGTTAATCAACGAAGTAATGAAATTCAATGCAACAGATGTACCAACAAAAATGGGAACATTTTCACAGTACCAGTATCCACACGCATTAGAAAGATATGCTGAATGTGCTAGATTCTGTGGTGTTGTTGGAAAAGATGACAAAGAAACATTTGAAAAATTCTTAGTGAAGATTGATGAATTAAAAGAAAAAGTTGGAATTAAGAAAACAATCAAAGAATACGGAATAGATGAAAAATACTTCTTAGATACATTAGATGAAATGGTAGAACAGGCATTTGATGATCAGTGTACAGGTGCTAACCCAAGATATCCATTGATGAAAGAAATCAAAGAAATGTACTTAAGAGTATATTACGGAAAATAATCAGAATTGTTTGAAACGCTCAATTGGGGACGTAGTGAAATTACAAATCACTACGTCCCCAATTGCGTTTTACCCCGTCCCTTTTTGAAGTTTTTTCAAAAAAATAGCGTATCTATGGGATTTTTTGCCCTTTTCAATGGTATTATAAGTGAAAACGTTTTCAAATGATACTTAAAGGAAGGAAAACCGGATGGAAAAAGTACTATTTAACAAGATTGTTCAGGCATATTCAGACACAATTTTTCGAATTGCATTTCAATATTGTAGAAACCGAGCGGATGCAGAGGATATTGTTCAAAATGTCTTTATCAAGTTTTTTCGGGAAGAAAAAGAGTGGGAAAGCGAGGAACATATCCGTAATTGGCTTATCAGAGTGGGAATTAATGAAAGTAAAAAGGTTCTCGTAACGCCGTGGAGTAAGAAGATGGTACCGCTTGAGAGCGTGGCAGAAGAGAGTGGTATGATTGCATATGGGCAAAGTGAATTGTTTCAAACGGTGATGGAACTTCCACAAAAGTATAGAGTTGTACTGTATCTTTACTATTACGAAGGATATTCTGTTAAGGAAATTGCCGAGTTTTGCAACAGTAAAGTATCTACTGTACAAACACAATTGATGAGAGCAAGAAAACGGTTAAAAGACATATTGAAGGAGGACTGGAGCAATGAATAGGAATAGAGAAAAGTTTCAGGATACCTTTCAGCATCTTCAAGTATCTCCTGAGTGTGTTGAGGAGGTATTGCATATGACAGAGCAGAGAAAGGTTAAAAGATTTGCAGCAAAGAAAGTTGTTTTATTGGTAGCGGTGTTTGTCATGCTTGTAGGGTCAGCATTAAGCGTAAATGCAGCGACTGACGGGAAACTGTTCAGAGTTATTTTCAGTGAGAACGGGAAACGGGTAGAGAAAAATGTGGAACTGATAGAAAAGAAAGAAGACGGATTTGTTTTTAGATTTACAGAATAACACATGATATTGTTAAAAAAAAGACGATAAAAATATAATAAAAAAGATTGTTAAAAATTATTTAAAAAACTATTGCATTTATGAGTGGGAGGTGTATAATGTAATTATCAAATAAAGAACGAAGCAAACTATAGGAGGTATGACTTATGAAACTGGACAAAAGTAATTTAATCGTAAAACGTGCATATAAAGAAGTGTACAAATGTGATGAAGGTATCGTTAAAGTATTCGAGAAGAATCATTTAAAATCAGATGTATTTAATGAAGCGTTAAATACAGCCAGAGTAGAAGAAACAGGTCTTGATATTCCTAAAGTAAAGAGTGTAAGCGAGATTGACGGAAAATGGGCAGTGGTTATCGAATATAAAGAAGGAAAGACACTTGCTGAGATGATGCGGGTAGATGTTAAGAATCTTGAGAAATACATGGAGGATTTCGTAGATTTACAGTTGCAGGTTCACAGTAAAAGAGCACCTTTATTGAATAAATTAAAAGATAAACTTGCACGTCAGATTAATAGTTTAACAGAATTAGATGCTACAGCAAGATATGAACTTTTAACCAGATTGGAAAGTATGCCAAAACACGATAAAGTTTGTCACGGCGATTTCAATCCAAGTAACGTAATTGTTGGAAAGAACGGAAAGATGACAGTTGTTGACTGGGCTCATGCAACACAGGGAAATGCAAGTGCTGATGCAGCAATGACATATTTGCTATTTGCCCTAAAAGATCAAGAAACAGCAGATTTATATTTGAAATTGTTCTGTAAGAAGAGTGACACTGCAAAACAGTATGTACAGCAGTGGCTACCAATCGTGGCAGCAGCACAGTTGACAAAGAATAATGAAATGGAAAAAGAATTTTTAATGAAATGGATTGATGTATTCGATTATCAATAAAACAATCCTATAGGCAATATGAAAAGAGAACTTTTTTGGAAAAGTTCTCTTTTTCATGTTATAATCATTACTAGTACAAACTTTTATTTATGAGGAGGAAAAAGTATGAGAAAACGAAAGAAAATGGGGATAATGGGTTTGGCTATGTTATTGTGTATGGGGGTTGCATATATGCCTGTAAATGCAGAACTGTCAGACCAAAATCCACCAAATGCAACGGAGGAAACATATAAACCGTTTCATCCAAATTTAGAGGAAGATGATCATATCATTGAAACAGAGGAAGATTTGAAGGAAGAGGAAGGTAAAGAGTTTGCGGAAGTGTCTGTAGATGAAGAGCATTTTCCGGATGAAGATTTTAGAAATTTTGTATCTGAGAAGTTTGATGTAAATAAAAATAGAATATTGGAATCAGATGAAATTCGGCAGGCAAAAAATTTGGATACAGAATATGAAGTTACAATGAGTTCATTGGAAGGAATAGAATATCTCAGTAATTTGAAAAGATTGGTTGTATCTATGGCAGGGATAAAAAGTATTGATATTTCAAAAAACAGCAAGTTACAGATTGTTGATGTGAATTGGAATGAGGAATTACAAGTTATTGATGTATCTGCAAATAAAGAACTTCGTATCTTAGATATTTCTAATACACCAATAAACCAGATAAATGTTACGAATAATAAGGAATTAAGATGGCTGTTTGCCTTTGATACGAATATTTCTGATTTTGATGTGTCACAAAATGTGAAATTAAAGAGATTAGATATAGGAAGAACAGGAATTAAAAAAATAGACGTATCACATAATCCTAAATTACAGGCGCTTAATATCGAAGAAACGCAAGTAGATAAAGTAGATTTAAGTAAGAACCGTGATTTATATGAATTTTATTTTAAGGATACGCCAATTTCTGAAGTAGATTTATCAAAAAACTGGAATTTGGCACAGATATGGGCATCAGGTACAAAACTAAGTCATTTAGATGTGAGCCATTGTAAAAATCTATTTGTATTATATATACAAAATACAGCAATTAAAGAAATGGATTTTAGCAGATGTCCAAATTTGTATGAACTGTTTGCTTCTAACTCTGCTTTGCAGAAAGTTGATTTAGCGAATCATACAAATTTGAATTGTGTTGAAATAGACGGTACAGATGTGAAAGAAATTCGGGTGGATAAAAGTAAAAATCTTCAAGGGTTAAGTTTAAGTGGAACAAAAGTTAAGAACTTAGATTTAAGTAAAAATACAGAATTGAAAAGATTAGAGGTTAATAATACACCGCTGAGATATTTAGATTTGTCACATAATGTAAATTTGGAAAAACTTTATTTTGATAATACGAATATAGAAAATATGAAAAAAGTAAATGCGGAATTATATCCTAAACTACAGGAATTGGGGTGTGAAAATGCAGGGATAGTGGAGTTAATATTGCCAAAATCAAAAGAACTTATCTTTTTAAATTGCGCAGGTAATCATTTAAAGGAATTAGATCTATCTAATATTTCGGAATTATGGTTAGGAATGGAAGTTTCACCACAAAATATAACTGTTTTTGGAAAACAAAAAGGAGATAAATTAATTGTTGATTTGCATGAAGTGGTTTCTGATTTGAATAGAATAACAGTAGAACCTTCAGAAAATTATGTGTACAATAAATCAACTGGAGAGATAATCTTCAAAAATAATGAAGAACCAGTATTTATGTATCAGTATGCTCATCAGTATTCACATAATAGTAAGTTGAAAACAATATCTGTAAAAGCAAATGTTTTGCGTGAATATTTGATTTTAGAAGGAATTGGGCAGAAAGTTTATTATGGAAATGACATAAGTTTTATCTGTAATGGCAAAAAAGAAATGATAGAAAAATGTCTAATAGACGGAGTAGAGTTAAACGAAACAGAATATTGTTTAGAAACAATAGAAGAAGGGAAAATTAAAATTACGCTGAAAAAGGAAATGTTATCTACATTAGCAAAAGGAAAACATTGTTTTTCTGTTGTTTATAAGGATGGAGAAGCTAATACAACATTTGAATTGGCGGATAAACAGATAGTGACACCCGTAGCAGATGAAAAACCTTTTGATAAAACTGAAGTTAAAACAGGAGATACGTCGAATGCAAATTTGTGGGGAATGCTTATGATATTATCATTAGGACTTGTCTTTATTCAGAGAAAAAGTAAATAGGAAATAATATAAAAATAGATTGTGCTTAAGTAAACACAATCTATTTTTATTACTGTTTATTAAAAAAATACATTTCCGCCTACGATAACGCCATCACGCCCGCTTGATACTGAGCGGAAGGAATAACAGTTTCGTACAGAGTCAAGTCTTGCTCCGGAAAGAGCATCCTGTGCGACCTGATAACATAGTTTTTTTGGACCGCGTTCTAAAACTTTATCTAATTTTCCCGTCCATGTAGGAGAGAATTGCCCACTTTGATAGATAACTCCTGATAATGTATTCGGATATTTTGGACTCTCCATTCGATTCATAATAACGGTTGCAACCGCAAGTAAAGCATCGTAGTTACTTGAACCTGCTTCACATTCTAAAATTCCTGCAAACAGTGCTAAATCTTCTGCAGCAGACGGTGGTGCAGGTTTGTTATCCGGTTTTGAAGATGGTTTACTTTCATTGTTGTCCGGTTTAGTGTTTGGTTTAGGCTGCTTGGCGGGATTATTGTTAAGAAGACTCTGTGTTTCTTTTGCAAGTGCCTCCGCTTTTGCTAACTGTTCTTTATAGGCAGTCAGTTCATTGGAGGCGTCAGTTATTTTTGTTGAAAGTTGTCTGTATTTTTCCTCCAAATCTTTTTTCTGTTTTTCAAAATTTTTCTGTTGCTGACGTAACTCCTTCTCTTTTTTTGCAATTTCGGAATGGAGTTTTTGCAGGTTATCTAACATCGTTCGGTCATATTCACTGACTGTGGCGATGAAATCTGCTTTGTTTAGCAGGTCTGCCATGGATTCGGACTCCATTAGTATGGCAAGAAAACTTGTAGAACCGGATTCGTAAATATATTTGATTCGCTTTTTCATCAGTTCATATTGTCCGTTTTCGCGTACCTTTGCCAGAGCAAGTTTTTGCTGGGTAGTTGAAATTTCTTTCATAGTTGCTTCTAAAGATGATGTGGCAGAAGATAAATCTTTTCCTGTCATATCTTTATCTTTGCTTAACTCGTTTAAGTTATTTTCCAAATCCTTCTGTTTCTGTGAGGCATTTTCAGCTTGCAGCACATAAGTGAAGGGACTTGAAAAACAAAGAGTGGCAGCAGTTATTAGGGCAAAAACCTTTTTCTTACGCTTTTGTATCATATTCATTATGTATTCCTTTCTCACTGAAATCAAAGTATCCATATGTATCTTATTGAAATAAGCGTCTTTTTTATTCTACTATAATTTGATATTTTTTGCAAATTTTGATATGATAAGAGAAAATTGAAATTTATAAAGAGGAAAATACATGAGAAAGTATGAAGAAGAACGTTATCGTTTGGATAAGATAAGGGATAATATTTATCCATGGGTAAAAGGAGAACTTATCGACTATCAGGTGATAAATGGCAAAGAAATTTCTGATAAAGATACTCCTCTTATTGCATTTGCGGGAGATTTACATATTGTTTTAGTCATTAACAGAGGAAATGACACATATGAGATAATAAGAGATAAGATGTTGCCTGCGGATTGTGATATAGAGGAACTCTATCATACTGCCTGTGCAAATCTTGTAAGAGATGTGAAGTTTGTTATTTCACAGACGCTATACGGAGGATTTGGTATTGTGGCAGACGGGTATCACGAAGCAAGTTCTCTCTGTTTTAAACAGATATGGACGATGTGTGCCGATAAATTAAATGATGATCTGTTGATTATTGCACCGGCGAAAGATACGGTTGTATTTCTTCCGATGAAGGATAAAGAAAAACTACCGTATATGAAGGAATACGCAAAACAGGCGTATGAGAGAAATACGGATAAGATAAGTCTTCAGATATTTAGATTTTCACGGAAGAGAAAGGAACTGACAGTGTATGAAGAAAATTAAGATGATAGGTCTTGACTGTGACGGAACGCTGTTGAATGACAATAAGGAACTGACAGATTATAGTAGGGAAGTTCTGCACCGTGCAATTGAGCAGGGGGTGGTCATTGTTATCGCTACGGGCAGACCATTGACAGGTATACCGAAGCAGGTGCTTGCCGTTGAAGGTGTACGGTATGCGTTGACATCTAACGGGGCGAGGATTGTAGATATGCAGGAAAATCAGGTAATTAGTGAATGTACAATGCCGGCGAAGATTGCTAGGAAGTTGCTTCGTATTTTTTCCGCATACGATACTTACAAGGAAGTGTTTATTGACGGTCAGGGGTATGTCGGTTGTGAAGATTTAGAGAGAGTAGAGGCATATGTTGATACGGAAAGTATGGCACGTTATGTAAGAGAATGTCGTAAACCGGTAGATAATATTGAGGAATTATTGAGAGATGACGGGATACGGGTGGATAAAGTCCATGTGATGTTCCGCAATCAAGAAGAAAGAATGCAGGCATTTGATGAAGCGAATCGTGTAGAGGGAGTTACGACTACCTGCGCAATTTCAAATAACATAGAAGTAAATATGCTTGGCGTCAACAAGGGCGAAGGCTTGCTTCGATTAGGAAAACTGCTTGGAATAGAGCGTGACGAGATTATGGCGTGTGGAGATGGCATGAATGATTTTGAAATGCTGAAGGCGGTGGGACTTGGAGTTGCTATGGAGAATGCTATGGAAGAAGTCAAACAGGCAGCAGACTATGTAACAGATACAAATGAGAATAATGGTGTTGCAAAAGCGATTGAAAAATTCGCATTAGCATAAAACGAGGAGGAAAAAGATGGATATTTTTTTAGAAATGGTGAAAACGGTTTTTCTTGGAATTGTGGAGGGAATTACCGAATGGTTACCGATTAGCAGTACAGGACATTTGATTTTGGTAAATCAGATTGTTCAGTTGGACGCAAGCAAACAGTTTATGGAAATGTTTAATGTTGTCATTCAATTGGGAGCGATTATGGCGGTAGTAATTTTGTATTTCCATAAATTAAATCCGTTTTCAAAACGGAAAAGTCCGAAACAGAAAACGCAGACGATTCAGTTGTGGATAAAGGTTGTTATTGCTTGTCTTCCGGCAATGATTATCGGAATTCCGTTAGACGATTGGATGGAGGAACATTTGCATAAGTCAGTTCCTATTGCGGCAATGTTGATTCTTTATGGTATTTTATTTATCATTGTGGAAAATAGGAACAAAAAAAGAACCCCTTCTGTTACAAAATTTTCACAACTGACTTATCAGATGGCATTTATTATTGGAATTTGGCAGGTATTGGCGCTCGTTCCGGGAACATCACGTTCCGGTGCGACAATTGTAGGTGCATTGCTTCTGGGAACATCAAGATATATTGCAGCAGAATTTACATTTTTCCTTGCGATTCCGGTTATGTTCGGGGCAAGCGGATTGAAGATTTTGAAATTTATAAAAGCGGGAGTAGGCATTACGGGATTGGAAGTAGCGATTTTAATTGTAGGCTGTTTGACGGCTTTTATCGTATCCGTTTTGGCAATCAAATTCTTGATGGGATATATTAAGAAAAATGACTTTAAAGTATTCGGTATATACCGAATAGCGCTTGGTATTATCGTATTAGGAACATTTTTTATGATGAAATAAAAATGACAAGTGGTTATTTATACGAAAAAGTATAAAAACCACTTGTTTTTTTGTATGGGTATGTTATAATATGCGAAGTTGATGAATTTTTATACATAAAAGAGGAGGAGTAAATCATGAAAATGAAAAAGATAATGAGTTTAGTATTGGCAGGAGCAGTTGCATTTTCCATAACAGCGTGTGGAGGAAAGAAGAGTGAGTCGGATACATTGATTGTAGGGACGGAAGCGGGTTTTGCGCCATATGAGTATATGAAAGGCAATGAAGTAGTCGGAATTGATATGGATATTGCGAAAGCGATAGCAGACGAAATGGGAAAAGAATTAAAGATTAAAAATATGGAATTTGACGGCGCTTTGGCAAGTGTGGCAAGTGGAAAGGTTGATTTTGTTGCAGCAGGTGTTTCTATTAATGAAAAACGTAAGAAAACAATGGATTTCTCACATGAGTATGTAAATTCTACAGAAGTGATTGTTGTAAACGGCAAAAATCCTGCAATTTCAGGAGCGGTAAAGGGAGAAAGCCTGAATGGAAAAGTTGTTGCAGTGCAGCAAGGAAATATTGCGGACAGTTGGGTATCAGATGAAGAAAAATGTAAACCAAAAGAAGTGAAGAGATACACGAAATTTGCACAGGCAAGTGAAGATTTAAAAAATAATAAGGTGGACTGTATCGTTATGGACAAGTATCCGGCAGAAAAACTTGTTGCAGAAAATAAAGAGTTAAAAATTTTGGACGGCGTTCTTTTTGAAGATAAATACGCCATTGCGGTAAAGAAAGGGAACAAGGAACTTTTAGATGAAATCAACAAAGTGATTGATAAATTAATTGCAGACGGAAAGATTAAGGAATTTACCGCAAACCACACACAGAAGTAGTTTTGAAAGGAAAAAAGTAACATGAATTTGATTCACAACTTTATGGACGGTTTTTATAATGCCGTGATTTATGACCAAAGATATTTAGTATATTTGGATGGATTAAAAGTAACGATTTTAATTTCGCTGTTTGCTATCGCCATAGGTGTAGCTATTGGGCTTTTGATTGCGATTATTAAAGTGAGCGCTTCGGAAAAGAAAATATTGATTGGGTTAAAATGGCTTTGCAACGTATATATAACCGTAATACGCGGGACACCGGTTATGGTGCAGTTACTTATTATATATAATTTAGTTTTCACTGCGAGAGATACGAATGAAATTGTGGTAGGAGCAATCTGTTTTGGGATTAACTCAGGGGCATATGTGGCAGAAATTATCCGTGCGGGGATTGAGTCCATTGATAAAGGGCAGATGGAAGCGGGGCGTTCACTCGGATTTAACTATATTCAGACAATGTGTTATATCATTGTGCCGCAGGCAGTTAAAAATATTTTGCCGGCACTTAGCAATGAGTTTATCGTACTGATTAAAGAAACATCGGTTGCAGGAATTATTGCAGTAACAGATTTGACAAAGGCAGCGCAGTATATCGGATCAACAGATTACAATATTCTTCCGCCGCTTTATGTTGCGGCAGCGTGCTATCTTGTTATCGTACTTGGACTGACAAAGTTACAGGGATTGCTTGAAAGGAGATTGGCAAGATGATTATAACAAAAAATTTACAGAAATCATTTCACGGAAATCAAATATTAAAGGGAATTGATATACATATTGAGCAGGGAGAGAAAGTTGTTATTGTCGGTCCGTCCGGCTCGGGAAAATCTACGTTTTTGCGTTGCTTAAATCTTTTGGAAACGACAACAGGAGGGGAAGTGTGGTTTGAAGGAAATAATATTACGGGTAAAGAATGTAATATTAATAAGTTGCGTCAGAAAATGGGAATGGTTTTTCAGCAGTTTAATTTATTTCCACATTTGACAGTGAAAGAAAATATTACGTTGGCTCCGATTAAATTGGGGTTGATGAGCAAAGAAGAAGCAGATAAAAAGGCAGAAGAATTATTAGTGAGAGTAGGCCTACCGGATAAGGCGGAACAATATCCGAAACAATTGTCAGGTGGACAGAAACAGCGTATCGCCATTGCAAGAGCGTTGGCGATGAACCCTGAAGTGATGCTTTTTGATGAACCGACATCGGCGCTGGATCCGGAAATGGTAGGAGAAGTACTTACGCTGATGAAGGAACTTGCTGACGAGGGAATGACAATGGTTGTTGTGACACATGAAATGGGATTTGCAAGAGAAGTGGCGACACGCGTTATTTTTATGGATGAAGGACAGATCAAGGAAGAAAATACTCCTGAGGAATTTTTTGCCAATCCGAAAGATGAAAGATTGAAAGAATTTTTGTCAAAAGTATTATAGAAATGAAAAGAGTGTAATGTTCATTAACATTTAATAAACTGTATTGACTTTCAAAGGGATAAAGCATATAGTGGGTACAAATTATTGAAAAAGTGAGGAATGAACATGAAAGAAAAAATACAGCGGTTTATGATGGGACGTTATGGTGCGGATGCACTCAATAAATTTCTGTTCGGCGTAACGCTGGCTTTACTTGTTGCGAGTATTCTTTTTGACAGTAATTTTTTAAATTTACTTGCCCTGTTGTTACTCGTAGTCTGTTATGTTAGAATGTTATCGAGAGATGTGCAGAAAAGGTATAATGAGAATGTGAAATTTTTAAATATGAAGAAAGATTTTTTTGCATTCTTTCGCAGAGAGAAATCTTATTTTGAGCAGAGAAAGACACATCATATTTATAAATGTCCTACTTGCAAGCAGAAAATAAGAGTTCCAAAGGGGAAAGGAAGAATTTGTATTACCTGCCCTGCGTGTAAGACAGAATTTATTAAGAACAGTTAGGAGGAGAATGATAGATGTTATTTGTAGAATATCCAAAATGCACAACGTGCAAGAAAGCAAAGAAATGGCTTGAAGAAAATGGCGTGGAGTTTACAGACAGACATATTGTGGAAGACAATCCGTCTAAAGAAGAATTGAAAGAATGGTATGCAAAGAGTGGACTTCCATTAAAGCGCTTCTTCAACACAAGCGGAATAAAATACAAAGAAATGCAGTTAAAAGATAAATTGCCGGAGATGTCAGAAGAGGAACAGTTGGAACTTTTGGCAACAGACGGAATGCTTGTAAAACGTCCGATTCTCATCGGAGAAACATTTGCTATTCCCGGATTTAAGGAACAGGTATGGGAAGAGGTCTGTAAATAAATGAAATATGATAGAATAAAGGTTGGGACGTTCGTTGAACGCCCTAATCGTTTTATTGCGTATGTAAATATAAAGGGGAAGCAGGAAACAGTTCATGTAAAAAATACGGGGAGGTGCAGAGAACTTCTTATTTCCGGAGCGACTGTTTATGTTCAAGAAAGTGATAATCCAAATCGTAAAACGAAATGGGATTTAATCGGAGTGGAAAAGAATAACCGTATGATTAATATGGACTCTCAAATTCCGAATGCGGTAGTAAAAGAATGGATTGAGGCGGGAAATTTATTTTCTCGACCGTCACTGATTAAGCCGGAGGCTACTTATGGAAAATCCCGCTTTGATTTGTATGTAGAAGAGGGAGAGAGAAAAGCATTCATAGAGGTGAAAGGAGTTACCCTTGAGGAAGACGGCATAGTACGTTTTCCGGATGCACCGACTGAACGGGGGGTAAAACATGTAGAAGAATTGTGTCGTGCGGCCGAGGAAGGATATGAGGCATATATTGTTTTTGTTATCCAGATGGAGAAAGTATTATATTTTACGCCGAATGAAGATACACATAAAGAATTTGGAGATGCATTATGTAGAGCGAAAAAGGCAGGAGTTCATATTTTAGCCTATGACTGTAAAGTGAAGAAAGACAGTATTTCCCTAAATAAAGAAGTTCCGGTTATTTTGGAACAGACACAGTTGAAAGAAATAGTACAGCCGATTGTTTCTTGGTACAGGGAAAATAAACGGCAGTTGGCGTGGCGTGAAGACGTCAGTGCCTACAGAGTGTGGGTTTCGGAAATTATGTTGCAACAGACAAGAGTGGAAGCAGTAAAACCTTTCTATGACCGCTTTTTAAAAGAACTTCCAACGGTAAAAGATTTGGCAGAGGCAGAAGAGGATAAACTGCTAAAACTTTGGGAAGGTCTGGGGTATTATAATCGTGTTCGCAATATGCAGAAAGCGGCTATACAGATTATGGAAAACTTTGGCGGAGAGTTTCCAAGAACTTATGAAGAAATTCTATCCCTTACGGGAATTGGCAATTATACAGCAGGAGCAATCTGTTCTTTTGCATACGGCATACCAAAACCTGCGGTGGACGGAAATGTATTGCGAGTTATTTCCCGCATCATTGCAAGTGAAGAGGATATTATGAAACCAACAGTGCGGACAAAGATAGAATATATGCTGGACGGTGTGATTCCACAAGACAGCGCGAGCGACTTTAATCAAGGATTAATAGAATTGGGAGCGTTAATCTGTACGCCGAAAGGAATGGCAAAATGCGGAGAATGTCCGGTATATGATAGTTGTCAGGCGAGAAAAGAAAATAAGGTGGAGGAAATTCCGATAAAGGCAAAAGCAAAAGAAAGACGGATAGAAAAAAGAACTGTATTTGTTTTTCAGGACGGCGAAAATATAGCTATAAGAAAAAGAAAGGCGAAAGGACTTTTGGCGGGATTGTATGAATTTCCAAATGAAGAAGGATACTTTACGGAGGAAGAAGTTATTGTATACAGTAAGGAAAAAGGTCTGTATCCGATGCGGATAAAGAAATTGGGAGAAGCGAAACATATTTTCAGTCATGTAGAGTGGCATATGACAGGCTATGCAGTCCGTGTGGACGAATTGGAAAAGAGCTGTGAGAAGGATATGTTATTTATTCATCCCGAAGAAATTCAGAAAGAATATCCTATGCCGAGTGCTTTTGAATACTATACGAATCAGGTAAATATAAAATTAGGTATGGAAAAAGGCGATGTTACAAAATAAATTGTGACATCGCCTTTTAATCGCTCTGATTCAAATTGCTATACCTCCTTATGTAAATCTGTCAATCTGCAAAGATTGCTGATTGTGAGAGTTCCCAAGTCTTTCATGTGTTTTACCGTAGAAGAAATAAATGAAGAAATAAATGCTGTCTTGGTAAAAAAGTTCACGATAGACATCTTCCTGTGAAGGAAAGGAACTTTGAGTGAAGATTCTTCATCAATGAAAATGAGGAGAATCAAGGTTAAAATGATACCAACTAAAAGTGCGAATGATAAGGTTAACATACAACCGCCTCCTTAAAGAATCTTTTTATTTAACCTTATCATACAACTTAATTATCAGATAGTCAATAAAATTATGCTAAATTTTCTAACGAATTTTTACCTCTAAGTCTTACCGGTTTGTAAACGATAATATATAAAATTCCGGCCATAAAAAATGCTGCAACAACATCAATAATAGAGTGTTGTTTTAAGAACATTGTGGATAAGATAATGGAGATTGTCAAAAGTAAAGTCAAAATCTGTATCCAGCGGTGTTGTTTTAATTTATTGCAATGTGAAACAGCAATATATGCTCCCAGCGAATTATATACATGGATACTTGGTAATACATTTGTAGAGGTGTCCACTGCATACAGTTGTTTTACCATATCGACAAAAATATTATCTCGCGTAAATGTTTCAGGTCTTAACTGTAATCCGTTAGGATAAATCGTAGAAATAATGAGGAAAATAGTCATTCCCGAAAACAGTAAAATAATCAGTCGGTAAAATTCTGATTTTTCTCCAAAAAAGAAGAAGTACCCGATAGTAACTGCGATAAACAAAAACCAAAGTGTGTATGGAATAATAAAATATTCAATGAAAGGTATTTTATCATCCAGTGTAGTATAAATGAGATGATAATCTGTTGTAATGTGTTTTTCTAAATAAAAGAACCACGGAAGGTAGATAAAAATGTATAAAAAGACCCAGCCGTGTCTGTATTTTTCCCAAAACTTTTTCCACATAAGAAATCAAAAACTCCTTTTGTAATAATATTTCCAAAGCATTATATCATGGGAATAGTGTAACCACAAGGAAGGAGCGGGTTTCTTAATAAAAACTTTAAGATTTTTCAAAAATAGCAATAGAATATTTCGTTTTGGCGTAGGAAATCTCTTCTTTTGTGTGCAATGTCCATGTGGCAATCGGAGTGCAAAACAGATGTTTATGTAAAAAAAGGCTTATGTTTTTTTCGTCTTTTAGTTTATAAGAAATAAAATCAGGCCGTGTCAGTATGTTGGAGAGGAGAAATTCAACTGCAAAACAGGCGATAAGGGGGATATTCTGCTCGGTTTTTGTCAGGTTTGAGGATAACTGTCCCCGAAGAATATGCGGGGCGTGCCTCCGAAAGCAAAAAAGTCCAAGACAATTAAAGGACTGAATAAGATATGTCCCGTTATAGTTTTTCAGTTCCTTTTGCACAAGGGAGCATAAAGTTGTGTTTATAGAAGGAAGTTTCAATTCAATCAGAAGAGGAACTTTTCCATCTACAAGTGACAATACTTCTGAGAAAAGAGGAATTTTTTCAGAGGTACCGGAGAGTGTGTATAGAGATAAATCTTCGTATGTTGTATTTTCTACAGATAAATCTACGCCGCACATTCTTGTAAGGTAATCATCGTGAAAGACAACAATCTGTCCATCCTTTGTCAAGTGTAAGTCAAGTTCAATGCCATAACCGTGTTCGACTGCAAGTCGAAAAGAACTAAGGGAATTTTCAGGGATTCCTTCCTCCATATCCCAGTAACCCCTATGAGCAAAATCGTATTGCAGAAAAGGGGTTATATTTTTGCGATAGCGAAAACGTGGGGCGATAAGATATAAGGGAAGTAAAATGATAATAAGAAAAATGATATACATTGTCATGGATATTCCTCCTTATTCAGCGGTAATAATACGCAAACGCTCAGAAAGACAGGAAATAGAAATATCTTTCTGTAAAAATACAGGTTCTCCATCTGTGTGTACTGGCATAGCGCCCGCATACTGAATAGAGATTTTCCTACAGTTGTACAGGTAACTGCCTTTAAAGTATGTATGTTTTCCGAACAGGGCAGCGGCAAGGAGAAAAAGAAGTTTCCATTTCGGGACGTCAGCGATGGCACAGATGCTAAGAAGTCGGTCTTCAGGATTGGCGTGAGGTCCAAACTGTACTCCGCCGCCCTCACAGCGATGGTTCATGGCACTGACAAAATAGCAACGTGAAAAATGGTGTGTTTCTTTATCATCAAGGGTGATGTTGCATTCATATGGAGTAAGAAACAGCCATTGCCGTATGGCGATAAGGGCATAGGTTAGTTTTCCAAGATGAAACCGGTTTAAGACAGGTTTTATTTTAGAAACAACTGCTTCATGACATATTCCGGCATCGTAACCAATTCCGCAACTGACAGCAAAACGCCGTTTTTTGTTCTTATAGGAAAGTTCTCCTACATCCATAAGGCGAATGCGAGGCGTGTTCAGGATACAGTCCAGTGCCTTTCGCGGATTTGTAGGGAGAGAATATCCTCTTGCAAAATCATTACCCGAGCCGGTAGGAATATAACCGAGAGTCAGATGACGGAAATCTTCGATTCCGTTAATGGCTTCATTTATCGTTCCGTCCCCGCCGAGAACGACAACCGTACGACTGACGGAGTCGAGCGTGAGTGTTCTCATAATGTATGTTGCGTGTTTCTGATAGCGGGTAAAATGCACTTCAAAAGGAATATGTTTTTCTTTTAAGATAGAATGTACTTCTTCCCACGTTTTCGCACCTTCACCGGAGCGAGAATGTGGGTTTACAATAAATGTATACATAGTAAATCTCCTTGTCATTTGTACTCACATTATAGCAGAAATTGTAAATATCAACAAGAAAAATGAAATTTTACGTAGAAATAAATACTTAGATGTCTAAATATATTTTTTGTTAAATTTTATAAAAGAATATAAAGAAAATATAAAATGCTTGACTATGTTATGGAAGATTACTAATATATCAGTTAGACATCTAACTAATTAAAAACAGGAGGAAAGATATGGAACAATGTACGCAGTTGTTAATGAATCAGGTAATGCATCTGTATATTCAGAGAAGTATGCAGTTATTTCGTGATTTGAAAGTACATCCGGGAGCGGGCGGTATGCTGTGGGTTTTACGAAAAAACAATGGGATGATCCAGAAAGAAATCGCAAAAAAACTGGGAATTACCCCTCCGTCCATGACCGTAATGATAAAAAAACTGGAGGGAGAAGGGTATATTGTCAAGAAACAGGACGAGAAAGATCAGAGAATTACCCGTATTTACATTACGGAAAAAGGAGAAGAAATCGCACATCATATGGAGTCGGTTCTAAAAACGCTTGAGAAAGAGGCGTTTGCGAATATGAGTGAGGAAGAGATTATGCTTCTTCGCAGACTATTGCTTCAGATGAAAGAGAATTTATCCGATAAAAATCAGAAGGGAGAATAGCATGAGAAAGATATTGAAATTTTTAAAACCTCATATGGCGTCTGTAGTGGCCATTATTGCAGTACTTGTATTGCAGGCATATTGTGATTTGTCTTTGCCGGCATATACTTCAGATATTGTCAATGTAGGAATTCAGCAAGGTGGAATTGATGAACATATTCCTGAAAAGATTGCGAAAGCCGATATGGAAAATCTGTTCCTGCTTATGTCAAAAGAAGATGTGGAAACAGTGAAAAAAGCATATAAGACAGATAAAGACACATATGAGAAAGAAACTTATGTATTAAAAGAAGCAGATGATACGGAGAAATTAGAGAAGATTTTGAATAAGCCTATGCTGATGACTGCCGAAATGAAGGCAGATACATCGGGAAGAGGAATGAGTTTTGAAGAGATGAAAATGCTTCCGCAGGAACAGCGTATGGCAATGGTCGGGCAGATGAAAGAGAAGATGAAAGAGATGCCGGATGCAATGCTGGAGCAGGCATCTACCATATACGTTAAAGCCGCTTATGAAAATTTGGGAGTAGATACAGACAAAATTCAGACCACTTACATTTTAATAACAGGTGGTAAAATGCTTGCGCTTGCATTTTTAGGAATGCTTGTCAGTGTAATGGTAGGACTTTTAGCTTCAAGAGTTGCCGCATCAACCGGTAGAGATTTAAGAAGTGGTATTTTCAAAAAGGTTGTAGGATTTTCAAATGCGGAATTTGACAAGTTTTCAACGGCTTCACTGATCACAAGAAGTACAAACGATATTCAACAGATTCAGTTAGTTATTGTAATGCTTTTGAGAATGGTTTTATATGCGCCAATCATTGGAATTGGGGGAGTGGTAAAAGTATTAAATACAAATGTGTCAATGTCATGGATTATTGCTTTAGCAGTTATTATGATTTCATTATTGGTATTTACTCTTTTTGTTGTTGCGATGCCTAAATTTAAGATGCTTCAAAACTTAGTGGATAAATTAAATCTTGTTACAAGAGAAATTCTTACGGGGCTTCCGGTAATCCGTGCATTTAGTACAGAGAAACATGAAGAAAAACGTTTTGATAAGGCAAACAGAGATTTGACACGCACGAACCTTTTTGTCAATAGGGCAATGACACTTATGATGCCGACAATGATGTTGATTATGAACGGTGTTTCCGTTTTGATTGTGTGGGTAGGTGCAAACGGAATTAATGACGGACAGATGCAGGTTGGAGATATGATGGCATTTATCCAATACACAATGCAGATTATTATGGCATTTTTGATGATTTGTATGATTTCTATTATGTTACCGAGAGCATCCGTATCAGCATCGCGTGTAGATGAAATTTTGACAAGTAAGACAATGATTTATGATGCGGAAAATCCGAAAAAAATTACAGATAAAAAAGAAGGAAGTATCGAGTTTGACCATGTATCCTTCCATTATCCAAATGCAGAGGAAGATGTACTTCATGATATTTCTTTTGTTGCAGAAGCCGGTAAGACAACAGCGTTTATCGGAAGTACGGGAAGTGGAAAGTCAACATTGGTAAATTTAATTCCGAGATTTTACGATGTGACGGATGGTGCAATCCGTATAAACGGTGTAGACATTAGGGAAGTTTCACAGCATGACTTAAGGGAAAAACTCGGATATGTTTCGCAGAAAGGTATTCTTTTCTCAGGAACGATTGCTTCTAATATTCTGTATGGAAATACAGAAGGAACAGAAGAAGAAATGCGAGAGGCTGCACGTATTGCGCAGGCAGAGGAATTTATCAAAGCAAAACCGAAAGAGTTTGAAAGTCCTATTTCGCAAGGCGGTGCAAATGTTTCCGGAGGGCAGAAACAGCGTTTGTCCATTGCGAGAGCGGTTGCAAAAAATCCGAATGTTTATATTTTCGATGATAGTTTCTCGGCATTGGATTATAAGACGGATGTAACACTCCGTAAAGCGCTTCAGGAACATACTTCAAATAGCGTTGTTCTTATTGTGGCACAGCGTATAAGTACAATTCTTCATGCGGAACAGATTATTGTTTTAGATGAAGGCAGAGTTGCCGGAAAAGGAACGCATAAAGAGTTATTACAGAACTGTGAAGTTTACAGACAGATTGCAATGTCGCAGTTATCAGAAGAAGAATTAAGACGAGATATGGAAGGAAAGGAGGAGAACACATATGAGTAATCATCAGCCAAAACACAGAGGACCTGTAGGACACGGACACGGCGGAATGAGAGCGGGAGAAAAGGCAAAAGATTTCAAGGGAACAATTAAAAAATTAATGGCTTATCTTGGGAATTATAGAATTGCTATTTTATTTGTTGTTATTTTCGCTATTGGAAGCACGGTGTTTACTATCGTAGGGCCGAAGATTTTAGGTGATGCGACAACGGAAATTTTCAAAGGGCTTGTAGGAAAAGTATCCGGAGGCAAAGGAATTGATTTCGATAAGATTGCCCGTATTCTCCTTACTGTAATGTCATTGTATGCGGTAAGTGCATTGTTTGCATATATTCAGGGATTTATTATGACGGGAGTTTCACAAAAATTGACATATCGTCTGCGAAAGGAAATCTCAGAAAAAATCAACCGTATGCCAATGAACTATTTTGACACAAAAACACACGGTGAAGTGTTGTCAAGAGTGACAAATGATGTGGATACATTAAGTCAGAGTTTGAACCAGAGTGCAACTCAGGTAATTACTTCGTTTACGACTATTGTCGGTGTTTTGATTATGATGCTTCGTATCAGTCCGCTGATGACGTTGGTGGCGCTTTTGATTTTGCCTGTATCTATGACACTGATTTCGTTTATCGTAAAACGTTCACAGAAACACTTTAAAAACCAGCAGGAATATTTGGGTCACGTCAACGGACAGGTGGAAGAAGTATATAGCGGACAAAATATTGTAAAAGCATTTAATAAGGAAGAGGATGTTATCCGTGAGTTTGACGAAACAAATGAAATTTTGTATCAGTCTGCATGGAAATCGCAATTCTTTTCAGGAATGATGATGCCGATTATGCAGTTTGTCGGAAACTTAGGTTATGTGGCGGTAGCCATTTTAGGCGGGTATCTCACAATTAAAGATAAAATTGCAGTCGGTGATATACAGTCATTTATTCAATATGTAAGAAACTTTACTCAGCCGATTACACAGGTGGCTCAGGTTGCAAACTTACTACAGTCTACGGCGGCGGCTTCAGAGAGGGTTTTTGAATTTTTAGAGGAAGAGGAAGAAGACCAGTTTGCCAAAAATCCGGTTTCCGTAGAAGGATTAGAAGGCAATGTAGAATTTAAAAACGTTCGTTTCGGATATAATAAAGACAGAATTATTATAAATGACTTTTCAGCAAAAGTGAAACAGGGACAGAAAATTGCGATTGTAGGACCTACGGGTGCAGGTAAAACAACAATGATTAAACTGCTGATGAGATTTTATGATGTCAATTCAGGAGAAATCCTAATTGATGGACATAATCTGAAAGATTTTAACCGGAGTGAACTTCGACAGATGTTCGGTATGGTATTGCAGGATACATGGTTGTTCCACGGGAGTGTAAAAGAGAATATCCGATATGGTAAATTGGATGCTACTGACGAAGAGATTATCGAGGCGGCAAAAGCGGCACACGCGCACCGATTTATTCAGACGCTGCCAAATGGATATGATATGGAACTAAATGAGGAGGCAAGCAATGTTTCTCAGGGACAAAAACAGTTACTCACAATTGCGAGAGCGATTTTAGCTGACCCGAAAATTCTTATCTTGGATGAAGCGACAAGTTCCGTAGATACAAGAACGGAAATCCGTATTCAGAAGGCGATGGATAATTTAATGAAAGGGCGTACAAGTTTCATTATTGCACATCGTCTGTCTACAATCCGTGACGCTGATTTGATTTTGGTAATGAAAGACGGAGATATTGTAGAGCAGGGAAATCACGAGGAACTGTTGCTGAAAAAAGGTTTCTATGCGGAACTTTACAATTCACAGTTTGAACAAACAAGTGCTTAGGAAAAGTGTCGGGATTATTCCCGACTTTTTCCATTACGAAAGAAAGTGTGATGACTTTCTAAAGAATTTATGAAGTTCTTGACAAATAGGGGCTTTGGGAGATATGATAATCAACAGTAATGACATTTAAAGGCGATGAGAAAGAAGAGTATATATTGTTCCTTGAAAGAGAAAACTGCTCATAGGCTGAGAGGCAGTTGCAAGAAGAAGATATAGAAGGTAGCTTTGGAGCTGGGTATCTGAACAGGGCAGTAGGGTATCACGGGTAGTTCACGTTAAGAAACTTAGAGATATATGTATAGTTAATATTGTGCATATAACAAAGGTGGTACCGCGATTATTCGCCCTTTACATTTTTATGTAGAGGGTTTTTTTAATCTATAGGATAAAAGCACACTTTTGTTCTTTCTCACGATAAGAAACAAGGAAAATACAGTGATGAGGGAAAATAGGAGGAAAAAATGAGTAAGAAATTAGAGAAAACATACAATCCGAAAGAGATTGAATCAAAGTTATATGAAAAGTGGTGTGAGAATAAATATTTTCATGCAGAAGTAGACAGAAGCAGAAAACCATTTACGATTGTTATGCCGCCGCCGAACATTACAGGGAAACTCCACATGGGACATGCGTTGGATAATACATTGCAGGATATTCTTATCCGCTATAAAAGAATGCAGGGGTATAATGCACTTTGGATTCCGGGGACAGACCATGCTGCTATCTCTACAGAAGTAAAGGTAACAAATCAGTTAAAAGAAGAAGGAATCGATAAGAAAGAACTCGGTCGAGAAGGCTTCTTAAAAAGAACATGGGAATGGAAAGAAGAGTATGGCGGAACAATCACATCTCAGTTAAAGAAATTGGGAACATCTTGTGATTGGGACAGAGAGCGTTTCACAATGGACGAAGGATGTTCAAAAGCGGTAGAAGAAGTATTTATCAAATTATATGAAGAAGGATATATTTATAAAGGTTCAAGAATTATCAATTGGTGTCCGGTATGTAAAACTTCTCTTTCTGATGCGGAAGTAGAACATGAGGAACAGGCAGGACATTTCTGGCACATTAAATATCCAATCGTAGATACAGACCGCTTCCTTGAAATCGCTACAACACGTCCTGAAACAATGCTTGGAGATACAGCGATTGCGGTACATCCTGATGATGAGAGATATAAAGATATTGTAGGAAAGAAAGTTCTTCTTCCTTTGGTAAACAGAGAAATTCCGATTGTAGCAGACTACTATGTAGATAAAGAGTTTGGAACAGGTGCGGTAAAAATTACACCGGCACACGACCCTAATGACTTTGAAGTAGGAAAACGCCACAACCTTCCTGAAATCAACATTATGAATGATGATGCGACAATCAATGAAAATGGTGGAAAATACGCGGGTATGGAACGTTATGAGGCAAGAAAAGCGATTGTAGCAGATTTGGAAGCAGGAGGGTATTTGGTAAAAATCGAAGATCATACGCATAACGTAGGTACACATGACCGTTGTCATACAACTGTAGAACCATTGATTAAACAGCAGTGGTTTGTAAAAATGGAAGAATTGGCAAAACCGGCAATCAATGCATTAAAAACAGGTGAGTTAAAATTTGTTCCGGAAAGATTTAACAAAATTTATTTACATTGGTTAGAAAATATCCGTGACTGGTGTATTTCAAGACAGATTTGGTGGGGACACAGAATTCCTGCATATTATTGTGATGAATGCGGTGAATTTGTAGTGGCAAGAGAAATGCCGGAAAAATGTGAACACTGTGGATGCACACACTTTACACAGGATGAAGATACATTAGATACATGGTTCAGTTCGGCATTGTGGCCATTCTCAACACTTGGTTGGCCGGACAGTACAGAAGAATTAGACTATTTCTATCCGACAGATGTTCTTGTGACAGGATATGACATTATTTTCTTCTGGGTAATCCGTATGGTATTCTCAGGATTTGCTCACACAGGAAAATCACCGTTCCACACAGTATTTATTCACGGTCTTGTTCGTGATTCACAGGGACGTAAGATGAGTAAGTCATTAGGAAACGGTATTGACCCATTGGAAGTTATCGAGCAGTATGGGGCAGATGCACTTCGTATGACACTTGTAACAGGAAATGCTCCTGGAAATGATATGCGTTTCTATGACGAACGAGTTGAAGCAAACAGAAACTTTGCCAATAAAGTATGGAATGCTTCTCGCTTCATTATGATGAATATGGAAGACAAAGAAATTACAACTCCGTCAGAAAATGATTTAACAGCGACAGATAAATGGATTTTGTCAAAAGTAAATACACTTGCAAAAGACGTAACGGAAAACATGGATAAATTTGAACTCGGTATCGCTTTACAGAAAGTATACGACTTTATTTGGGATGAATTCTGTGATTGGTACATTGAGTTGGCAAAATACCGTATTTATCATGCTGAGGAGGATGCAGTGTCAGCAAACGCTGCATTGTGGACATTGAAAACAGTTTTGGCAAACGGATTAAAAATGTTACATCCATATATGCCGTTCGTTTCAGAAGAAATTTACAGTGCATTAGTTCCGGAAGAAGAATCTCTTATGATGTCTTCATGGCCTGAATATAAGGAAGAATGGAACTATGCGAAAGAAGAAAATGTTTTAGAACATATGAAAGAAGTTATCCGTGGCGTTCGTAACGTGCGTGCGGAAATGAATGTTGCTCCAAGCAGAAAAGCGAAAGCATTTGTTGTTTGTGAAAATGAAGAATTATGCGAAGGTTTTGAAGAAATCAAAGTTTCCTGCGCTTCCTTAATGAATGCAAGTGAAATTGTTATTCAGAATACAAAAGAAGGTATCGCAGAAGATGCGGTTTCAGTTGTTGTAACGGATGCGGTTGTATATTTACCGCTTGCGGAACTTGTAGATTTTGAACAGGAAATCGAGCGTTTAACAAAAGAAGAAAAACGTTTGGAAAAAGAATTGGCACGTGTAAATGGTATGCTGAGCAATGAAAAATTCATCAGCAAAGCTCCTGAGGCAAAGATCAACGAAGAAAAAGCGAAACTGGAAAAATATACGCAGATGATGGAACAGGTAAAAGAAAGATTGGCAGGACTTAAAAAATAAGACTGTCCGTGCAAGTTTAGAAAGAGGTTTATAAATGAAGCATATACAGTTAAAAAAAGTAAAGAAAGAAGACATAAAAGCATATTGGAAAGCCCGGAAAGAACGCCGTCAGGCTATTCTTGAGAAGAGAAGAAACAGTGCATTTGCGCGTAAAATGAAACCGGTGTACAAAGTGATGAATCAGTTTTCTCTTGTATTTCATGTACTGTATGCGTGTGTTTTAAACCTTACAATAGAGGCGATTTCAAGACATTCCCTATTTAAAGCGTGGGACTATATGATAAGTTCTCCTTGGACATTTTTGTTTAATACTTATCTCATATTCATTACGTTTTTACTTGTTTATCTTGTAAAACGCCGTGTGTTTACAAGGATTTTGTTGTCGGTATTCTGGCTGGGCCTTGGAATTACAAACGGTTATATGCTGTTAATTCGAGTGACACCGTTTAATGCACAGGACTTAAAAGTAGCAGGCGACGGGCTTACGCTTTTTAACAAATATTTTACCGGATTTGAAGGGATTATGCTGGCGGTAGGTATTATTGCGGTTATTGTATGGCTCATTTCCATGTGGAAAAGAGGGGGACAGTATACGGGAAAAATGCACCGTATACCTGCCCTTATTGCAATAGCCATAGCGTTTGGAACAGTAGGGCTTCTGACAAATTTGGCAATTGATAAGCGTATTGTTTCTAATTATTTTGGGAATATTGCTTTTGCATATGAAGATTACGGTTTCCCATATTGTTTCTCAGCCAGTGTGTTTAATACGGGAATCGCAGAGCCGAACGGCTATGGCGAAGAAACAATGGATAAAATTTCAAATAATGGGGAAATTACGCAGGCTAAGACGGGAAGAAAAGAGATGCCGAATATTTTGTTTATTCAGTTGGAATCTTTCTTTGACCCGTATGAAGTAGAATTTTTCAAAACATCATCAGACCCGATTCCGAACTTTAGAAAATTATCTGAAGAATACTCGTCAGGATATTTTAAAGTTCCTTCTGTTGGCGCAGGAACAGCCAACACAGAGTTTGAGGTTCTTACCGGAATGAGTATGCGTTATTTCGGACCGGGGGAATATCCGTATAAAACAATTTTGAAAAAGACACAGGCGGAAAGCGCCGCAACTGCACTGAAGAAATTTGGATATGGTACACACGCACTGCATAACAACGGTGGAAACTTCTATAGCCGTGCGGACGTTTTCAATAATATCGGATTTGACAGTTATACAAGCAAGGAATTTATGAACATTTTACAGTTGACGGAAAACGGCTGGGCAAAAGACAGTGTTTTGACACAACACATTAAAAATGCCATGGATTCTACAAAACAGCAGGACTTTGTTTTTGGCATTACTGTACAGGGACATGGAGATTATCCTGAAGAGAAGGTAATTGAAAACCCGCGTATCCGTGTAACCGGAATTGAAGATGAAGGAAGAACAAATGCGTGGGAATACTATGTGAATCAGTTATATGAAACAGATCAGTTTATCGCCGATTTAATTCAGATGCTGAAAGATAGAAAAGAACCGACAGTGTTGGTGCTTTACGGTGACCATCTTCCGACAATGGGATTGGAAGCGAAAGATTTGAAGGGACGTTATCTATACAATACAAACTATGTGATTTGGGATAACATCGGACTTCCAAAGGAAGATAAAAATATAGCGGCATATCAGGCGATGGCGGATGTGTTTGATCGTTTAGACATTTATTCGGGAACAGTGTTTAATTATCACCAGAATAGAAGAAAAACAAAAAATTATTTGGCAGATTTAGAGTTGCTGCAGTACGATATGCTTTACGGTGACCAGTATGTATATGGGGGAAAGAAAAATAATCCCGTAAAAACAGGTTATATGCAGATGGGAGTTTTGGATGCAACACTGACAGATATTGTCTTACAGTTGGAAGATACATACAGTCTGTATGGAACAAACTTTACGAAGAATAGTAAAGTTTATGTCAACGGTGAAAAACAGGATGCCGTATTCCTAAATAATACAAGAATTGAATTAAAAGATACGAAGTTGAAAAATGGAGATAAGATTAAAGTTTGTCAGGTTGGTTCAAGTGAAAGGATTTTCAGAGAATCTATAGAATACACTTACTATGACGGCAAACTGCTGACGCCGGAAGAAGTAAAGGCAAAAGAAGCGGCGGAGGCACAGGAAACTCAAAATCCACAGGAAGCAGAGGCACAGACAAATGAATAAGGAACAGGCAGAGGCTTATATTGCAAATCTTCCTAAATTTACGACAAAAAATTCTCTGGAGCATACCGGAGAATTTCTTGTACGTTTAGGAAACCCGCAAAAAAACAAAAAAATACTTCATGTGGCAGGTACGAATGGAAAAGGTTCGGTATGTGCCTATTTGCAGGCGATTTTGCTGGCGGAAGGAAAACGTACCGGAATGTTTATTTCACCGCATTTGGAAAAAATTAATGAGAGAATTATTTTGCAGGGAGAAGAAATCTCTGACAAAGAATTTTTACAGGCGTTTCATTTCGTATTGGAAACCGTAGAAAAAATGGAAAAAGACGGTCTTGCTCACCCCTCTTATTTTGAATTTCTTTTCGGAATGGGAATGTATGCTTTTATGGAAGCGGATGTGGAGTATATTATTTTGGAAACGGGGCTGGGAGGAAGGCTGGATGCAACAAACTCGATACAAAATCCGATAATGACTGTCATCACATCGATAACTCTCGACCATATGGACATTTTGGGAGATACCATTGAAAAAATCGCAGGGGAGAAAGCGGGAATTATAAAAGAAGGTGTTCCTGTAGTATGCTTAGGCGACAGGGAATATACATTTGTCATTGAAAAAAGAGCGGAACAATTACACGCACCATGTATAAAAATCTCGAAAAATGCGTACGAAATTATAGAAAGTACGGATAAATATATTGATTTTTCCGCAGTGAATGCGTATGATAAGTATGTTACGTGGAAATTGCACAACAGTGGGATTTATCAGGCAGAAAATGCAATGCTTGCCATAAGTGCCATGGAATATCTCTTTCCGGAGAGAAAAGATATGTCTTTATGGCAGAAGGCGCTTGCAAATGTCGTATGGCAAGGAAGAATGGAAGAGATTATGTCGAATGTCATTGTAGACGGAGCGCATAATATTGGCGCGGTGGAAGCGTTTGTCAAAAGTGTAGAACAGATGAAAGATACGAAGAACATTGTTCTTTTTTCGTCAGTTTCGGATAAGGATTACGAAAAGATGATAGAATGTCTCTGCTTACATATGAAGGCAGAGAGTTATATTATCACTGAAATTCCGGATACCCGTGGAGAAAAACCAGAACGGCTGGCGGAAGTATTTAGGAAATATACGAAGGCAGAAGTAATTGTAGAGCCAAATCTTTCGGAAGCATTGTCCTGTGCAATGAAAAAGAAAGACAAAGAGGGAAAGGTATATTGCCTCGGCTCGCTTTATTTGGCAGGGAAGTTAAAAGAATTACAGGGAGGAAGAAAAGATGTTAAATTTTGAAGAAGAAATTAAGAAGTTTAAACCGAGTTTAGAAGTAGAGCAGATTGAAGACGCAGTGTATCAGGAAGATTTGACGGATATGACGGATATTTTGCGTGAAATGATGCAACAGCAAACAAAGTAGAAAGATTGCGGGGAGAAACAAGGTGGAATATACAAAGAAACTTATCTATCAATCGAATTATTGGTACAATGATGGATTAGCAAAAGCGAAAATTCATGATTTGTCAGGAGCGACAGTATCACTGAGAAAAAGTTTACAATATAATCGGGAGAATGTTGCGGCGAGAAACCTTTTAGGGCTTGTGTGTTATGCAAAAGGGGAAATTGCAGAGGCGCTTGTGGAATGGATTATCAGTAAGAACTTTAAGAACCATGAAAATATTGCGAATTACTATATTAAAAAAGTGCAGGAGTCAGCAGGGGAACTGGACACAATAAATAATGCGATTAAAAAATATAATCAATGTTTAAGTTACTGCTTGCAGGACGGAGAAGATCTGGCATTAATTCAGTTGAAAAAAGTAGTGGCTGCTCATCCGACATTCTTAAAAGCACTTCAACTTTTAGCATTATTATATTTACAGACAGAGCAGTATGCAAAGGCAAAACAGGTATTAAAGCGTGCCCACAGAATTGATACAACAAATGAAACGACACTCCGTTACTTACATGAACTGTCAAAAATAAGCAAAAAAGCAGCGAAGGCAAAAGAAGAAAATGAACAGACGGTTACTTACAACTTAGGAAATGAAACCATTATTCAGCCGGCGGCAGCAGAAGTAAAAGATAACGGGGCGATGTCAACTATTATTAATATACTTATCGGTATTGTCGTTGGTGCGGCGGTTGTATGGTTTTTGATTGTTCCGACAACGAATCAGATTAAGACAAATAAATTAAACAAAGAGATTGTGAAATACAGCGATCAGATTTCTGGTAAAAATGCGGAAATCAGCGCCCTCAAGAAAGAAATAGAAGGATATAAGGACACAACAAAGAAAACGGAAGAGGCACAGGCAACAGCAGAAGCAACAAAGTCAAGTTATGAGGCATTGCTTTCTGTTTCGGAACACAGTCGCACATCAGGTTATAATAAAGAATCACTTGCAAAAGAATTAAAAGCAGTGAAGAAAGATTCTTTGGGTGATACGGGAATTGCCGTATATGACAAAATATATGATGAATATGTGTCGCCTCTCTGTGCGAAGAAATACCGTCTTGCATTGAGAAACTATGAGGTGAAAAATTACGCCACATCCGTAAATGCTTTGGAATTTGTTGTTTCTATTGATGAGAAATACGAGGATGGCAAGGCTCTTCTTAATCTTGCAAAATCATATGAAAAAGCAGGAAAAACAGAGCAGGCTAAGACAACATATAAGCGTGTTGCAGATTTATATCCAAATTCAGACTTGGCAAATCAGGCAAATCAGGCGTTGACAGGAACTGCTACAAGCGGAGAAAGCAATACGGATACAGAAACAGAAGAAGAATAGAGAGATTTACAAAAGACAGAAAAAAGAAAACTTTTTTCTGTCTTTTTATTTATTAAGAAAGGGGAAAACTATGGAGTATCAGATACAGGAAAATTGTCTTACCATTTGTCTGCCAAATGAGTTGGATCATCATAATGCAGAACAGATAAGAATATTATCGGACCGATTGGTAGAAAAAAATCATATCAAATATATTTTATTCGATTTTCAGAACACAAATTTTATGGACAGTTCGGGAATTGGAGTTATTATGGGACGATATAGACAAGTCTGCCTTTTCGGAGGGGAAGTTTGGGCAATGAATACGAATGAAAGGTTAAAAAAGATTTTGCGTATGTCGGGAGTGACAAAAATAATTCATATGTACGAGGAGGAATTATGTATATGAAAGACACAAATGAAATGGAGTTGATTTTTGACAGTTGTTCGGCGAATGAAGGTTTTGCCAGAGTTGCGGTGGCATCTTTTATGACGCAGTTAAATCCTACGCTTGAGGAAGTGTCGGATGTGAAAACTGCGGTTTCGGAGGCAGTGACAAATGCGATTATTCACGGATATGAGAATGAGATACATAAAATAGAAATTTGCTGTCGCACGAAAGGAAAGACAATCTATGTGGAAGTACATGATAAAGGAAAAGGAATTGAAAATGTAGAGAAAGCGATGCAGCCTTTATTTACGACAAAACCGGAACTGGAACGGTCGGGAATGGGATTTGCCTTTATGGAAGCCTTTATGGACAAGATAGAAGTCATATCTTCTCTGGGGGTGGGAACAACAGTTAAAATGGAAAAAACAATCGGAAAAGGAAGGTCTTCATGGAACACACAATCGCTTTAATCAAACGCTCACACGAAGGAGATGAAAAAGCGAGGACACAGTTAGTAGAAGAAAACGTGGGATTGATTTGGTGTGTAGTCAAAAGATTTTATGGGCGGGGAACGGATCCGGAAGATTTGTTTCAAATCGGAAGTATCGGATTGTTAAAAGCCATTGATAAATTTGATTTATCCTATGATGTGAAATTTTCCACTTATGCAGTGCCGATGATTTCAGGGGAAATCAAAAGATTTCTGCGGGATGACGGAATGATAAAGGTGAGCCGTTCTCTGAAAGAATTATCATATAAAGCGTATGTGATGAAAGAAAAGTTGAAGGAATGTTTAAACCGAGAACCCACAATTGAAGAACTTGCGGAGAAACTACAGGTAGAAAAAGAAGAACTTGCTATGGCGCTGGAATCCGGCGGGGAAGTGGAATCTTTGCATAAACCGATTTATCAGAAAGACGGAAACGAGATACAGTTAATGGACAAGTTGGAGGAAAAGGAAGGACAGGAAGAAAAAATATTAAATCATATGCTTCTGAAACAATTATTAGAGCAGTTAAAAAAGGAAGAACGTCAGTTAATTTATATGCGATATTTTGCCAACAAGACTCAGTCAGAGATAGGAAAAGCAATGGGAATATCACAGGTACAGGTTTCAAGACTGGAAAAGAAAATTTTAGGATATTTAAGGGAAAAGATATAGCAAAAGCATACCTGCGTATAATTTTTTTCAAAAAAGCCATACTACTACATAGGAAAGCGAGGTGCAATGTATGGAAAAAGAAAGAAAAAAAGTGCGGGTATGCTTGTTTTGTGTTGTGCTGATTGCGGTGGCAGTCGGACTTGTTTACTATTTTTCCGATGTAAGACAGACCGAAACGATTGATACAGGCGTTCTTATTACAGGGGTGAACAATCTATGGCGATAATGAAAGAAACTGTATATATCAAAGGCGAACAAAATGTGGAAGTTACGAAAAGGGAGGTAACTCTTGGTGATATTCTTTCGATAGAGTGTGCCAATACAGAAATGATACCGAAGATAAAGGCGCTAAAGTTATTGAAAATACAGGATGACGGAAAACATAGATATATTGTTTCGATTTTAAAAATAATTGAATGTATACACAGGCAGTATCCGAATGTAGATATTGAAAATATGGGTAAAGAGGACATCATCATTACTTGTGAAGACCAAAAGACGCCGAACAAATTTGTTCATTGGATAAAAGTTATCAGTGTTACCGCAATTACGTTTGTCGGAGCGGCATTTTCTATTATGGCGTTTAATAATGATGTGGAAACGACAAAATTATTCGAGCAGGTTTATACATTACTTATGGGGAAACAAAGCAGTGGATTTACCGTGCTTGAATTGACGTACTGTGTGGGATTGATTGCGGGAATACTTATTTTCTTCAATCATTTCGGAGGGAAAAAATTCAGTGTAGACCCTACGCCGATGGAAGTGGAAATGCGGTTATATGAAAATGATATACAGACAACACTGATTGAAAATTATTCGCGAAAGGAGAAAGAACTGGATGTGGGGAAGACAACTTCTGCTGGCACTCATCGGGCTTAGCGCCGGAGTAACGGTGGCAGGCGGACTATTTTCGTTTGTAGTCAGTCTGGGAGTCGTATCGGATTTTGCTGACAGGACGCACACGGGAAATCATATTCTTTTATATGAAACGAGTGTGGCTCTCGGTGGAATACTTGGTAATATTTTGTTTATTTATCAGATTTCCATTCCCGTCGGGGTCGGAATTTTAATGTTGTTTGGAATGTTTGCGGGTATTTTTGTCGGCTGCTGGTCAATGGCACTGGCGGAAATTTTAAATGTATTTCCAATCTTCATCAGAAGGGTAAAAATTTTAAAGGGGATTCCTTACATTATATTAAGCATAGCACTTGGGAAAGGGATCGGTGCGTGTCTGTTCTTTTTCAAAGGCTGGTAGAAAGGAAAGAAATATGGAAAAAGAGAAAAAAGAAAAGGCGTATGAGCAATATGTCAAAGAAAAGACTCCGGTTCACAATGTGTGGCTAAATATGGCGAAAGCGTTCGTGACAGGAGGAGCAATATGTGTTTTGGGGCAGGTGATTTTAAATTACTGCGGGCAGCAGGGAATGTCAAAAGAAGTGAGCGGGGCATGGTCCTCCGTCATTCTTGTATTTTTAAGTGTACTTTTAACAGGATTAAACGTATATTATAAAATTGCAAAATGGGGAGGAGCGGGGGCACTTGTACCCATAACAGGATTTGCCAACTCGGTGGCAGCACCTGCCATTGAATATAAAAAAGAAGGACAGGTATTTGGTATCGGATGTAAAATTTTTACCATTGCAGGTCCGGTTATTTTGTACGGCATTGTAACATCATGGCTTATGGGAGTTATTTATTATTTGTTAATCAAATCGGGGGTGACACTATAAAATGATAAAGGGAAGTCAGAGTATTCAGTTTGAAAGAGCGCCGTATTTAATCAGCAGTGCTTCAATCGTAGGGAAAAAAGAGGGGGAAGGGCCTCTCGGAAAGAAATTCGATATAGTCGGAGAAGATGATTTGTTTGGGGAGGAAACATGGGAACTGGCTGAAAGTACGATGCAGAAACAGGCTTGCATTCTTGCATTGAAAAAGGCGGGGGTAACGCCGAAAGAAGTTCGATATTTATATGGTGGAGATTTATTGAGGCAAGGAGTTGCGACAAGTATGGGAACAGAGGAACTACAGATAGCAATGTTTGGTTTGTATGGGGCTTGTTCTACATCCGGAGAGGCGCTTGCACTTGCGTCTATGGCTGTGGCGGGAGGATACGGAGATTTAATGCTTGCGGTTACTTCGAGTCATTTTGGGAGTGCGGAAAAAGAATTTCGTTTTCCTTTGGGATATGCAACACAAAGACCTCTTTCAGCACATTGGACGGTAACGGGAAGCGGAGCGTTTCTTGTGGGGACAAGAAAAAGCCATGTGAGGATAACAGGAGTGACAGTGGGGAAAATTGTGGATTATGGTCTGAAAGATTCGCAGAATATGGGAGCGTGTATGGCGCCGGCAGCCTGTGATACAATTATACGGAATTTAGAAGATTTCGGATTAAGGGAAACAGATTACGATAGGATTATTACAGGAGATTTGGGATATGTCGGGCAAAGTATTTTGTTTGATTTAGTAAGAAAACAGGGGAGAGATATAAAAGTAAACCATATGGATTGTGGGATGACTATCTTTGACCAAAAGACACAGGATACTCATGCGGGAGGAAGCGGATGCGGTTGCGCAGCGACAACACTGTCGGCATATATTTTGCCAAAGTTGGAAAGTGGGGAGTGGAGAAAGATATTATTTGTTCCGACAGGCGCTTTGATGTCTACGGTAAGTTTTAATGAAGGAGAGAGTGTTCCGGGAATAGCACACGGCATTGTGCTGGAACATTGTTAAGGAGGAGAAAAATGGATTATGTAAATGCGTTTTGGGTTGGCGGACTTGTGTGTGCTCTTGTGCAGATTTTGCTGGACAGAACGAAACTGATGCCGGGGAGAGTTATGGTACTTCTCGTTTGTTCAGGAGTTGTCTTAGGATTTTTTAATCTGTATGAACCTTTCCAAAATTTTGCGGGAGCGGGGGCGAGCGTACCTCTGCTGGGATTTGGAAATGCACTTTGGAAAGGGGTTAAAGAGGCGATTGGACAGTACGGATTTATAGGAACTTTTATGGGTGGACTTAAGGCTGCTGCGGTCGGAACATCATCCGCATTGATTTTCGGATATGCCGCTTCATTGATTTTTGAGCCAAAAATGAAAAAATAAGTTGTTTTTGGTGTGATATAATGGTATGGTAAAAAGGACGTAAGAAAAAGATAAAAGTTAAGAGTTGGCTTTTTGAGGAGGAAATCAATGAGTTACACAGACATTATTATCCCTTTTGCAGGCGGATTGGGAATGTTTATTTACGGTATGCAGATTATGGCTCAAGGTCTTGAGAACGCAGCCGGAAATAAGATGAAATCATTGTTAGAAGTACTAACGAAGAACAAATTTTTTGGAGTATTGCTGGGAGCATTAATCACGGCGGTTATCCAAAGTTCATCGGCAACTACGGTTATGGTTGTCGGATTTGTAAATGCGGGAATCATGAATTTAGGACAGGCCATGGGAGTTATCATGGGTGCCAATATAGGTACAACAGTAACGGGCTGGCTTGTTTCCAGTGTGGAATGGGCAAAGATGTTAAGTCCTACAACACTTGCACCGATTGCGATTATTATTGGTGTAATTATCATGCTCACGGGAAAAAGACACTCATCTAAAGAGGTGGCAAGTATTATTATTGGATTTGGTATTCTGTTTGTTGGTATTTCAACAATGTCATCGGCAGTTTCACCACTGAAAGATTCACCGGCATTCTGTGAGATTTTTGTTACATTAGGTAAGAATCCGATTTTAGGTATTTTAGCGGGAACGGCGGTAACAGCGATTATTCAAAGTTCATCGGCTTCAGTCGGAATTTTGCAGAGTTTGGCTGCAGCAGGGCTTGTTCCAATGAGTGCGGCTATTTACATTATCATGGGTCAGAACATCGGTACTTGTGTGACGGCAATGTTATCAAGCGTCGGTGCGAAGAAAAACGCAAAGACAGCGGCACTTATGCATTTGTTATTTAATGTAATAGGAACAATTTTATTTAGTGTTGTTGCAATTCTTTTCTTTACGGTAATGAATCCGGCAATGGGAGAAGGAATGATTACACAGACACAGATTAGTACGGTACACACAATCTTTAATATCGGAACAACAGTATTATTGTTCCCTGTATCAAATTTAATCATCAAATTGGCTAAGAAAATCGGACGTGTGGATGAAACAGCGCAGGAAGATTCAGCAGTTCTTCTTGACGACAGAATGTTAGAAACACCAAGTATTGCTTTGCAGTCTACAATCACAGAGATTGCACGCATGGGACACATTGTTATGGACTCTTTAGAAAAAGCCAGAACAGTATTGTTCACATTGAGCCATGATGATATTAAAGCGCTGAAGGAAGAAGAAAGCACGGTAGATAAACTGAGTGCGGGTATTACGACATATGCGATTAAGATTTCTTCTTTGCAGGTGAGCGAGAAAGAACATCAGGAAGTGGCACATTTACTTCAGATTGTATCGGATATGGAAAGAATTAGTGATTATTGCGAAAATATATCTGAGTTTGCAGAAACACTCCGAGAAAAGAAATTGAAATTTTCAGAAATGGGTACAGATGGAATTAAAGAAATGCTTGATGTCTGTGCAAAGAGTTATAAATATGCCCTTGAGGCGTTTGAGGAGAACAGTCAGGAAAAAGCGTTGCGTGTAATTGAAAAAGAAACACAGGCAGACCAACTTGAACTGATGCTTCGTACAAAACATATTAAGCGACTGGCAAATAATCAGTGTAATGCTGAGGCAGGAATTGTATTTTTAGATGCCCTTGTATGTTTGGAAAGAATTTCAGACCATGCAAGAAATATCGCTGAAGAATTAATGGAAAGATAAAAGATGAATAGGAAGAGCCGATACCGTTTTATGTATTGGCTTTTCTCGTATCAGAAAGAAACAGGGGAAAATAAGTGAAGAAAAAGAAATACGTTATTTTAGGGATTGTAACGGTTTTGCTTGTAACGGTAGCGGGAGTGCTGGCGTATCGAATGCAGCAGGATAGGAAAAAAGAAAAGATAAAATATGACGGATATACGGACGAGAATCAGGAAACAAATTATATTACCTATAAAGGAGAAAAGTATAAATACAATTATAATTTAAGAACCGTTCTCTTTATGGGGGTTGACAAGGAAGGCGAAATTGAAGAGAAAAAAGTCGGTGGCGGAGGGCAGACAGACAGTTTAGTTCTTTTTGCGATGGATACGGAGAAGAAAACGACACAGGCTCTTTCCGTTTCCAGAGATACGATGACGGATATAAGAACGTATGATATGAGCGGAGAGTTTTTATCGACAGAGAGAGCACAACTTGCATTGCAGTATGCTTATGGTGACGGCAAGGCAAAAAGTTGTGTGTTGACAAGAGAGGCGGTATCTAATCTCCTCTATCAGACGCCGGTTAATTCCTATGTGGCGCTGACAATGGAAGGTTTTTCACGGATTGCCGATGAATTGGGTGGTATACGAATTACAGTGCCACAGGATTATACTCACATTAATCCGGCGTTTAAAAAGGGAGAAACAATCACATTGAACGGAAAAATGGCAGAACAGTATGTGCGTTACAGGGATACGAGTGCATCGGGAAGTAATAATGAACGAATGGAAAGACAAAGCCAATTTATAGAAGCTCTTGTGAAACAATTACAGATTAATATGAAGGAGAAAAAAGATGCCGTCCATCTATATAGAAAAATGAAACCATATATGGTAACGGATATTTCAGAAGAGGAATTGGAAAAAATGATTAATTATGAATTTGAAGGAAAAGTAGAAAAAGTTCCGGGAACAGTTCAGAAGGGTGAAAAGTACGATGAATTTATCGTTGATAATGAAAAATTACAAGAAAAAGTAATAAATATGTTTTACAAACACGAAAAGAGATGATATAATGATGTTACTTGTAAAAACATAGGATGAATATTTAGGAGGGATTTGAAATGCATAAATTAACAAAAAAAGTTTTAGGTATAGTTTTGGCAGGAACACTAAGTATTGCAATGGGAATTACAGCATTTGCAACACCAAGTCCGGAGAAGAATGCTATTGTAACAGAGTATACGGAAGCCGTTGATAAAAATGGTAATAATGTGGAAATTATCATCGAGAATCTTACAGAAGAGGGGAAAGAAGCGGCGAAGTTATTGCAGGATAAACAAACATTAAAGGAGATTATCGGAGATAATTATGTGGACGGCATGGAAGTTATCGATGTTCGCGAGGTAAGAGCGATTGGAAATCCAGTATTTCCGGTAACAATTACTTTTAAAGTTCCGGGAGTACTTGCTTCGACAAATGTGGCGATTCTTCATTATGAGAATGGAGCATGGACTGAAGAACCGTCAAAAGCAGGAAAAGGCACAATTACAGCAACGTTTGATTCTTTGTCACCGGTAGCGTTTGTAGTAGATAAGAACACATCCGCTTCTTCCACAGAATCACCAAAGACGAGTGAAACTCCTACGGTAGCAGTAGCATTAGTTGTTGGTATTGTAGCGTTAGCAAGTGCAGTTATGCTTAAGAAGAAAACAGCACTTAAATAGAAAATAGGACAGATTATGTGGGACAGCGTTGTTTTTTAGAACAAGAAACAATGCTGTTTTTCATGTTAGGAGAAATCAAATTCTAATGGCAGCAAATAAAACAAAGAATAGCAAGACAACAGGAGGGAACATGGAAGAAAGAACATGGGAAAACGAGGAAACAGGAATTGATTTAATTGAGATACTTAATTTGTTATTGCGAAAGTGGTGGCTTATCCTTTTAAGTCTAGCGGTGGGGGCAAGTGCAGCACTTGCGTATACGAAAATTTGTGTTACGCCGCAATATCAGGCTTCTTCAATGATATATGTGTTAGGTACAACAGGCGGGGAATCTATCAATATAGATTTGAGTAGAAAATTGACGGCAGATTTTATTACATTGTCAAAAAGCCGTCCGGTTATTAATGAGGCAATTCAAAAAGTTGGCGCCGACTTATCGTATGAGAGTGTGGCAGGTATGGTTACAGTAGAAAATCCGGCAGACACGAGTATGCTAAAAACAACAGTGACAAGTGCAGATCCAAAGTTGGCAAAGGATTTATCAAACGCAATGTCAGATACACTGGCAATGCGAATTCAGGAAGTGATGAATAAGGATAAACCTAGTACAGTAGAAAAAGCGATAGAACCACAATATCCGGTAACACCAAATACAACAAAAAATATGATGCTTGGAGGGCTTTTAGGAGCGGCGCTTATGATGGGGATTCTTGTGATACGTTTCCTTATGGATGACAGAATTAAAAATCAGGATGATGTTGAGCATTATTTACAGTTAAATGTATTGGCTACAGTTCCGCTTGAAAGAAAGAGATAGGAAAAGTATGAGAGAGATAACGGATATACACAACCATATTCTTCCGATGGTGGATGATGGGGCAAAATCGGTAGTAGAAGCGTTGAAAATGTTGAAAATGCAGGAAAATGATGGGGTGAAAAATGTTATTTTAACGCCCCACTATCGTAAGGGAATGTTTGAAACATCTGCGGAGGAAGTACAGTGGAAGTTTTATAAGTTTCAGGAGTTTGTAGAGAAAAAAGGATTTGATATAAATTTACATTTGGGAAGAGAATGTTATGGAGATGCGGAATTGGTGAAAACGCTTTTAAAAAATCCAAGTTTTCAGATGAATGGAACGAGTTATGTTCTTGTAGAATTTTCTCATTATTATGAATTTCAAAAAATCCGAAATAGTGTATATGAACTTGTATCAGAGGGATACAATCCGATATTGGCACATATTGAAAGATATGCGTGTTTAGTGAAACATAGCGAACATATTGAAGAATTAATAGAAATGGGAGCGTATATGCAGGTGAATGCAGCGACAGTGCTTGGGAAAATGGGATTTTCTCAAAAACGTTTCTGCAAAAAACTTTTGCAGGAGCATTTTGTTCATTTTATTGCGAGTGATGCACATGACCTGCAAAAAAGAAAACCTAATTTACAAGAGTGTAAAAAATATGTGGAGAAAAAAGTGGGAATAGAATATGCGAATGAAATATTTGTTGAAAATCCACAGTTAATGCTAGAAAAAAATAGGAGATAAACATGAAAAAAATTGAAATTGCGCACAACGAACTTTCATATGAAGTAGAAGAAGAAATAAAAACATTGAGAACAAATTTATTGTTTTGTGGAGATGATAAGAAAGCCGTTGTAATTACAAGTTCTTTCCAAGGCGAAGGAAAGACAAATACAGCGGTGGAATTAGCAAAGTCTTTAGCATCCATGCAGAAAAAAGTACTTCTTGTGGACGCTGATTTAAGAAAATCTGTATTAATTTCTCGTTTAAATACGGGAACAGTAGAGCATGGTCTTTCTCATTTCTTATCGGGGCAGTGTTCTTTGGCTGAAGCTGTGTTATCAACGAACATACCACGTCTGCACATTATGTTTTCAGGACCGAGTGTTAAAAATTCAGCAGAACTTTTGACGAATGAACGGTTTGAAAAAATGTTGGAGTCTTTCCGTGAAATTTACGATTATATTATTATTGATTCAGCACCTCTTGGAATGGTTATCGATGCTGCGATTGTGGCAAAACAGTGCGATGGGGCAATTATGGTTATTGAATCAGAAAAGGTAAAATACCGTCTTGCACAGGAAGTAAAACAAAAATTAGAAAAAAGTGGATGTCAGATACTCGGCGTTGTATTGAATAAAGTTCCAAGAAGAAATAGAAAAAAATATTATGGATATGGAAAAAAATATTACGGACAGTATTAAATAGAGTAAAGTACGGGGAAATAAAATTATGAGGAGGCAAAAGATGAAAAGTAGTGAAAAGAACATATCACTATATATGCGTGTTATATTATTATTGGTTGGAGATGTTATTGCTGTAATGCTATCGTCATTTCTTGCATTGTGGATTCGCTATGAATTGATTTTTGCGGATATTGACAGAATTTTTTTGGAATCAATATGGCAGTATGCAGGGATTAATATTATGTGTACGATAGCAGTCTTTTATGTATTCCATTTATATACAAGCCTTTGGAAATATGCAAGTGTAAATGAGTTGGTCAATATTACTTTGGCGGTAATTATTTCAGGAATTTTAAATACGATTGGTATGAAAGCATTTCGTTATCCGATTCCAAGAAGTTATGACATTTTATATACACTTATACTTTTATTTATGATGATATTCATTCGTTTCTTTTATCGGTTTGTACGATTTGTTAAAGGAGAATATTTTCTCAAAAATAAAAAGGAAAACGCAAATGTTATGGTTATCGGTGCAGGCGATGCGGGGGCAGCGATTGTAAAAGAATTGCGTTTGAACAAACAGTTAAAAAGAAGAGTGCGCTGTATGATAGATGACGATCCGGCAAAACAGGGGAAATATATTCAGGGCTGTCTTGTAGTTGGCGGAAAGAAAGATATTATTCCGGCAGTGAAGCAGTATGGCATAACAAAAATTGTTATTGCAATGCCTTCTGCGCCAAAATCTACAATTAAAGAGATTGTAGATCTTTGCCAGCATACCGGATGCAAAATCCGAATCCTTCCGGGAATGTATCAGTTGGTAAATGGAGAAGTGAGTGTATCACAACTTCGTGACGTAGAAATCGGTGACTTGCTTGGTCGTGAACAGATTAAAGTAAATTTAGATGAAATTTTAGGATATGTACAAAATAAAGTTGTTCTTGTTACAGGCGGGGGAGGCTCTATCGGAAGTGAGATTTGTCGCCAGCTTGCAGGGCATGGAGTAAAGCAATTGATTATCGTAGATATTTATGAAAACAATATTTATGAAATTCAACAGGAGTTAAAGAGAAAATATCCTGAATTAAATCTTGTGGCACTGATTGCGTCTGTGAGAAATACACATAGGATTAATGAAATTATGGATAAATATAGACCGCAGGTTGTTTATCATGCGGCAGCACATAAACATGTTCCTTTAATGGAGGACAGCCCAAACGAAGCAATTAAAAATAATGTATTCGGTACATATAAAACAGCATCGGCAGCAGGAAAACATAGTGTAGAACGTTTTGTTTTAATTTCAACAGATAAAGCGGTAAATCCGACCAATATTATGGGTGCGTCAAAACGTATGTGTGAAATGATTGTACAGACACTAGATAAATTCTATGCGACGGAATTTGTTGCGGTTCGCTTTGGAAATGTTCTCGGAAGTAACGGAAGTGTTATTCCGCTTTTTAAGAAACAGATTGCAGAGGGTGGACCTGTTACAGTTACACATCCTGATATTATCAGATATTTCATGACAATTCCTGAGGCGGTATCTCTTGTGCTTCAGGCAGGTGCGTATGCCAAAGGCGGAGAAATCTTTGTGTTAGATATGGGAGAACCGGTAAAAATAGCTGATTTGGCGAAAAATCTTATTCGCCTTTCAGGATTTAAAGTTGGAGAAGATATTGAAATTCAATATACAGGACTTCGTCCGGGAGAAAAGTTGTATGAGGAACTTCTTATGGACGAGGAAGGATTGCAGGCGACAGATAATAATCTGATTCATATCGGAAAACCGATTGATATGGACGAAGCTTTGTTTATGAGACAGTTGAAAGAGTTGAAGGCAGCAGCAGAGAAGGATAGCAAGGCGATTCGTCAGATGGTTAAAGAGATTGTACCAACATATGTGATGAGAGAGGAGTAGAGGAATGGAACAGAAGAGAATATATTTATCTTCGCCAACAATGCACGGTGAAGAACAAAGATTTGTGCAGGAAGCATTTGATACAAACTGGGTAGCCCCACTTGGACCAAATGTGAATATGTTTGAAAAGGAAATTTCTTCTTATGTAGGAAGTGAAGATGGGGCGGCGTTAAGTGCAGGAACTGCAGCTATCCATCTTGCTTTAAAACTGGCAGGCGTAAAGCAGGGAGATACGGTATTTGTATCTTCATTAACGTTTTCCGCTACTTGTAATCCAATTGTATATGAAAAGGCTATACCGGTATTTATTGATTCAGAAAGGGAAACATGGAACATGAGTCCAGAGGCTTTAAAAAAAGCATTTGAAAAATATCCGGAAACAAAGGTTGTTGTTATAGTTCATTTATACGGTACACCGGCGAAAATGGATGAAATTCTTGAAATCTGTAAAGAGCATAATGCAATTTTAATTGAAGATGCGGCAGAAAGTTTAGGCGCAACATATAAAGGAAAACAGACAGGTACTTTTGGAAAATATGGTATTTATTCTTTTAATGGAAATAAGATTATTACAACATCAGGGGGAGGAATGCTTGTTTCTGACGATATAGATGCAGTTGCAAAAGCGCGTTTCTTATCTACACAGGCAAGAGAACCGGAGAGACATTATGAGCATAAAGAAATAGGATATAATTACAGAATGTCTAATGTTATTGCGGGAATCGGAAGAGGGCAGTTATTGCACTTAGATGAACACATTAATAAAAAGAAAGAAATTTATGAAACGTATCAGAAAGCATTTGCTGATATTGAAGAAATTGAAATGAATCCGATACCAGAGGACTGTAAAACAAATTATTGGTTATCCTGTATGACTATAAAACAAGAGAGTAAAGTATCATCTATAGATATTATGTTGGCATTGGAAAAAGAAAATATTGAGAGTAGGCCGATTTGGAAGCCAATGCATTTACAACCTGTATTTTCGGAATATGATTTTGTTACAGTAGAGGAAGTTGGAAGTGTTGGAGAAGATATTTTCAATAGAGGAGTTTGTCTTCCGAGCGATATAAAAAATACAGAAGAAGATATGGATAAAATTATAAAAATCATAAGAAATTTATTTGTGTAAATATTTGTCGGGGGAAGAAAATGTATAAAAAATGTTTTAAACGTTGTATGGATTTTATATTGTCTTTGTTGGCAATTATTGTGTTGTCACCTATTTATATAGTAGTCGCGATTTTGGTTAGAGTAAAACTTGGTAGTCCGATTCTTTTTAGACAGAAAAGACCGGGAAAAGATGAAAAAATATTTGAAATGTACAAATTCCGCACAATGACAGATGAAAAAGATGAAAACGGAGAATTACTTCCAGATGAAGTGAGACTTACAAAATTTGGAAAATTTCTTCGTTCTACTAGTTTAGATGAACTTCCGGAACTTTTTAATATTTTAAAGGGAGATATGAGTATTATTGGACCGAGACCACTTTTGGTAGAATATCTTCCAAGATATAATGCAGAACAAAAACGCCGACATGAAGTGCGTCCGGGACTTAGCGGACTTGCTCAGGCAAATGGCCGCAATGCAATCAGTTGGGAAGAAAAATTTAAGTATGATGTGGAATATGTAGACCATGTAACATTTATTGGTGATTGGAAAATTATTTTCAAAACGATATGGAATGTATTAAAGAGAGAGGGAATTAGTTCGGACACAAGTGCGACAATGGAAGAATTTAAAGGGAAGGGGATAGAGTGATGGAAACACCATATTTTTTGATTTCAGAATCTAAATTGAAGAATAATATATTAGCATTTAAAAATGCCTTAATTGATATATGGCCGAATTCTTTATTGGCGTATTCGGTAAAAACAAATTCATTGCCATGGCTTTTAAAGTATTTAAACAAAGAAAATGTTTTAGCAGAAGTAGTATCAGATCAGGAATATCATTTGGCGAAGTTATGTGGATTTTCTGATAAGGATATTGTTTTTAATGGACCTATAAAAGGGGAGGAAACTTTAAAGGAAGCATTGAAGGGGAAGACGTATGTCAATGTGGATTCTCAAAAGGATTTGGAATATATAAAGCAAAATTGTCCAAAAGATGCGTTTATTGGAGTTAGAGTGAATGTTGATCCAAATGTTTTCGGGGAAAATGATATTGGATATCAAGAAGATGGATTTCGATTTGGATTTTCAGAAAAAAATGGAGCATTATCAGAAACTTTAGAGACCATATTTAAATATTCTCGAAATACAAAGTTAGGATTACATCTTCACTGTAACAGTATTACACGAAGCGTGGAAGTATACCGAAGAATAGCGAAATATGCAGCAAATATAATTAAAAAGTATAACTTAGAATTAAGTTTTATAGATGTTGGAGGTGGATTTTTCGGAGGAGTTGAAGGAAAGCCGACTCAAAGACAATATATTAGTTGTATAAAAGAAGAACTTCAGACGGTAGTTGATATTAGTAAAACAAAATTAATTGTAGAGCCGGGTTCAGCTATTATTGGTTCAGTAGTAGATTTGCATACAAAAGTGTTAGATGCGAAAGATACGGATTATGCTCGAATAGTTACAACAGATGGTAGTAGAGTTCATATTGATCCTTTATGGACAAAAAATAGATATATGTACTCCATTGAGCAAAAGAAAAGGACAAATATGAGAGAAAAACAAGTTGTTTGTGGATATACTTGTATGGATCATGATAGGATTATGATTATCGAAAATAAACCAGAATTACAGGTGGGAGATGAAATAATATACCACAGAGTTGGAGCATATTCTATGACGTTTGGTGGTATGTTTATTAGATATTATCCAGATGTATTTGTAGAGACGGAAAGTGGAATTGAGAAGGTACGTACAGCAATTAGTACAGAGGAATATGTAGATATACATTCTTAGGAGTTGAAAAAGGAAAATAACAACTTTTGAAAGAGTATACTGTGGACAAAAAATTAGTTTTGGGAGAAACAAGAAATCAGGGGAGTTATGCGATAATAAAAAATATATTACTGAGGATTAATGAAGCGTGTAAAAAATGGGCCCTAATTACTATCAATGGAGATGCTACATGTGCGAAAGAAATGATTTGCGGTATTGTTGATGTGTTTTTATCAGAGAATCACAAATTACAGTTTACATCTGATGAAGCAAATCTAGACACTCTTCAGTTGATTTTAGATTAGGGCAAAACAGAAAAGGAATTAGGGGATAAAACTTAGGAGGAAATAGAAAATGAATATATTATTTTGTAGTGCGGGGCGTAGATGTGAACTTTTAAAAAACTTTAGAAAATCAATGGGGAATGAAGGAAAGATTATTGCTACGGATATTAGTTTGACAGCTCCGGCTATATATATGGCGGACAAGTATTACATTGTTCCGAGAATAGACGATGATAAGTATATTTCGATAATTTTGGATATTTGTAAAAAGGAAGAAATTCAGGCGGTTACTACATTGATTGACCCGGAAATTATGATTTTAGCAAAAAACAGAAATAAATTTGAGAAAATTGGAGTAGAAGTATTGACTCCTTATAAAGAGACGGCTGAAATCTGCTTCGACAAATATGTGATGTATGAATACCTAAAGGAAAAAGGAATTAGAACGGTCTTAACATATAGTGATATTGAATCATTCAAGAAAGGACAGGCAGAAGGGGAAATTGACTTTCCGGTATTTGTAAAACCGAGAACAGGAAGCGGCTCGGTAGGTGCAAGAAAAGTAGAAGATATGAAGACGTTAGAAAAGGCTATGATAGAGGATTCTAGTTTGATTATCCAAGAATTTATGAGCGATGCATTGGATATTGATGCAGATATTTATGTGGATACGATTAGTAATCAGGCAGTATCTTTGTTCAGTAAGAAAAAACTAGAAACTAAAATCGGTGGAGCAAGCAAAACGGTTTCTTTTAAAGATGACAATTTAAATCAATTTGCAAGTGAAGCGTTGCAGGCATTTCAATTCAATGGACCGATAGATATGGACTTTTGGTATCGTGATGGACAATATTACTTGTCGGAAATCAATCCAAGATTTGGTGGCGGATATTTGCATGCATATGGTGCAGGTGTTGATTTTGTAAAGTTGATTATGAATAATATGAATGGAATCGAAAATAAGCCATGTTTTGGGAATTATGAGGATGATATCGTGATGATGATGTACGATAGTGTTGTTATTGAGAAGATAGAAGGAATATTAAAATAAGAAGAGTCAAAGAATATATGAAAAAGACAGTGGGGTTCAAAATGAGAATTTTAATTTTAGCAAATGATGCGGAAGGTTTATACAAGTTTAGGAAAGAACTAATCCAAGAGCTGATTGCAAAAGAGAATCAGGTATATATATCTTTGCCAGATGGAGAATTTATAGAGGATTTGATACAGATGGGATGCAAGTTCATTAATACGAGTGTGGACCGTAGAGGAATCAGCCCGAAGACAGATGCAAAATTAATGTTCTTTTATATGAAACTTATAAAAAAACTTCATCCGGACATTGTACTTACTTATACAATTAAACCGAATATCTACGGTGGTATGATGTGTCGTTTTCTTCATATACCTTATGCAGTTAATATTACTGGACTAGGAACGGCTTTTCAAAATGAAGGGATGATAAAAAAATTAGTAACATTTTTGTATAAGCTGTCATTAAAAAAGGCAAAAGTTGTGTTCTTTGAGAATTATGGTAATCAGAAGTTGATGATGGATATAGGCGTGTGTAAAAAAGAACAGGCTTGTTTGGTGAATGGAGCAGGGGTGAATTTAGAGGAATATTCATTCTGTAATTATCCGTCAGAGAGTGAAACACGCTTTCTATTTATTGGAAGAGTCATGAAAGAAAAAGGAATAGATGAGTTATTTGAAGTGGCTGAGAAAATCAGAGAAGAAAGACAAGATGTTTTCTTTGAAATTGTTGGTCCGATGGAAGATGACTATAAGGAACGAATTGATGGTTTAGTGTCAAGAAAAATCATTGAGTATCATGGATATCAGGCAGATGTGAGGCCATTCATTAAAAAATGTCATTGTTTTATACTCCCGTCTTATCATGAGGGGATGGCAAATACACTTTTGGAAGCGGCTGCTATGGGAAGACCATTGATTACGAGCAGGATTCATGGATGTATGGAAGCTGTTGAAGAAGGAATAAATGGATATTTAGTAAATGTAAAAGATTCAGAAAAACTTTTGGAACAGATAAAGAAATTTCTTAATATTGATTATGACAATAAAAAAATGATGGGAAATTCATCGAGAAAAATTGTGGAAAGAAAGTTTGATAAGGCAAAAGTAGTGGAGAAAACAATAAAGGTGTTAGGAGTATAAAATGATTCAAATATGGATATTGATGCTTATAGCATTAGGGATGGGATGGATTTATGAACATGTATATATTCAAGACCCAATACACAGTTTAAAAACGCAAAAAATTAGTGTTGTTTTTATAATAATGACAATTATATTGGGGGGATTCTTGGGCTTAAGAACTAGTTTTAATGATACATACACATATCGGGTAGGATATGAAATGATTGCAGAACTGCCGGCGTTTTGGAATACATTTGACCCATCTTTAAGTAAAGACCCAGGGTTTAATTTGTGTAATGCAATTCTGAAAACGCTTGGTGTGTCAACACAAAACTGGCTTATGATTTATTCGTTAATAACGACAGGATTATATCTTCATTTTATCAGAAAACATTATAATCAATTATCATTGAATATTTATTTGTTTTTCTGTGTTGGAGCATTTACATTTACTGCGGCGGCAATAAAGCAATCGATGGCAACGGCAATTTGTTTGTGTGCTTTGACATTAGCGGAAGAAAAAAAATGGATAAGGTATTGTTTGTTAATCTTTTTGGCAAGCACATTTCATATGTATGCATTGATATTTTTAATTGTTCCTTTTTTGATGTTTAAACCTTGGACAAAACGGACATTACTTTTAGTCATCGGAACTGTGATTATAGCATTTTCTTTGGAGCGAATGTTTGGAACGATTAATTCTATAACAAATGCATTGGGCGAATCTTATAGCAGTACAGAATTTAGCGGTGAAGGTGTAAATATTTTTCGAGTTCTAGTATGTAATGTACCAATTATGCTAGCAGTGTTTTTTCATAAAGAAATTTTCGAAAAGAGTACAAAAAAAGAAAATCTAATGTTTAATTTATCTATGGTTAATGGTTGCATTATGTTTATTGGAATTTTTGGGACTGCTAACTATTTTGCACGATTAGCAAATTATTTTGTGATGGCCCAAGCGATTACGTTACCGAATATGGTAAACAAACTTAATGCTAGAAATAGAAAATTTGTCAAAATCTCAATGATAATAGGTTATCTTTTATTTTTTTATTACGATTGTAATATTGTATATGGGAGATTCAATCAGCTATTCCGTCGACTAACCGTAATGGAATATTTACAACAACTTTTTTAAATTAAGAGGTGAAATATGATTAGAATACTTCATGTTGTAACACATATGAATCGTGGTGGATTGGAAACTATGATTATGAATTATTATAGAAACATAGATAGAGAAAAAATTCAGTTTGACTTTTTAGTACATCGACAGGAAAAAGCAGACTATGATGAAGAAATACTATCGATGGGAGGGATAATTTATAGAATATCGAGACTGAATCCATTTGATAGAGGATACCGAAAGGAGTTAGAGACTTTTTTTGAGCAACACAAAGAGTATCAAACAGTTCATGTTCATCAGGATTGTATGAGTTCGATTATTCTTAAAGTAGCGAAAAAGTGTGGAGTAAAGGTGAGGATTGCACACAGCCACAGTTCTAGTCAGGATAAAGACATTAAATATCCGATTAAGTTGATATATCGATATTTTATACCTAAATATGCTACTCATTTGATGGCATGTAGCGATGCGGCTGGAAAATGGATGTTCCGAAGCACTAAATTCGAGATTGTAAATAATGCCATTGATTCAAAAATATATTCATTTGATAAAATTAAGAGGAGAAGTATTAGAGAAAAATTAGGTATACAAAGTGATGAATTTTTGATAGGACATGTGGGAAGATTTTGCTATCCCAAAAATCATCATTTTCTTATTGATATATTCTATGAATTAAATAAAAAGATACCTGCGAAATTAATCTTAGTAGGAGAAGGGGAGCTTCGTACGGAAACAGAAGAAAAAGTAAAAAAATTAGGACTGAAAGAACGAGTTATATTTACCGGATTACGTAGTGATGTTTCGGATTTGTTGCAGACTATGGATGTATTTGTGTTTCCATCACATTATGAAGGGTTCCCCGTTACATTGATTGAAGCGCAAGCTGCGGGATTACCATGTTTGATTTCTGACGGAGTTCCGATTGAGTGTAAAAAAACAAGTTTGGTAGAACAAGAGTTGTTATCAAGGTCGGCTGATGAATGGGCGGAGGATATCTTAAGGTTGAAAACAATACCGCGTAGAAATACATATCAGGATATAGTAAAAGCAGGATATGATATACAAGAAAATGCAAGGCGGTTAAGTAAAATTTATGAGGAGATGAGTCGGTGAATTTGAAAGAATCGATAAAGAATATTGTAAAAAGAATGAATGGTGAAATACCAACAGCAGCTTTGGTAAAACGCGGGCTTAAGGTTGGAAAGAATTTTAATAGACAGCAAGGAAGTTATATTGACCCAACCCATTGTTTCTTAGTAGAGATTGGCGATAATGTAACGTTTTCTATTAGAGTTACAATTTTAGCTCATGATGCCAGTACGAAGAAAAGTATTGGATATACAAAGATTGGTAAGGTCGTCATTGGTGATAACGTATTTGTAGGAGCGAATGTAACAATACTTCCGAATGTAGTGATTGGTAATAATGTAGTAGTAGGAGCTAATAGTGTGGTAACAAAGAATATTCCGGATAATTGCGTGGCAGCAGGAAATCCGGCAAAAGTGATTTGCAGTATTGAGGAATTTATCCAACGTAATACTACGAAAATGGAAAACTCTCAGAGATTTGGAAAAGAGTATCGTTTTTCTAAAAGTATGACAGAACAGAAGAAGAAGGAGATAATAGAAGCAGTTCAACAGGGGATTGCTTATATAGATTAATATGGAAAAAAGAATCACAGTTTTTACTCCAACATATAATAGGGCACATTTACTTCATAGTTGCTATGAAAGTTTGCTTAGACAAAGTAATCAACTATTTAAATGGTTGATTATTGATGATGGTTCAACAGATAATACACGAGAAGTGGTTGAGAAATGGATAGCAGAAAAGGAAATAGAAATTAAATATATCTATAAAGAAAACGGAGGACTCCATACGGGATATAATACTGCTATAGAAAGTATGGATACAGAATTGTCCATATGCATTGATTCAGACGATTGGCTTCCAGATAATGCGATTGAATTAATTTTATCTGTTTGGGATAAGAACAAATCTGATGATTTGGCCGGACTTATTGGACTTGATTATACAGCAGACGGGAGAATTATAGGTGATGTGCTTCCTAATGGGGAAAAGATTGAACCAATCAAATTGTTGGCTTCCAAGAATAACCGAGGAGACAAAAAATATGTAGTGAGAACATCGGTATATAAGGAAGTTGCACCAATGCCGGTTTTTGCGGGCGAAAAAAATTTTAATCCGCATTATATGATTTTAAAACTTAGTGCAAAATATAAGTTTTTAGCTGTGAATCAGCCTTTGTGCATTGTGGATTATCAAGAGGATGGAATGTCCGCAAATATATTTAAACAATATATAAATAGTCCGAAAAGTTTTGCAGAATTGAGAAGAATGATTATGGATTTACCGAATGTGCCGTTTCAATATCTGTGTAAGACAACCATTCACTATATTTCAAGTAGTATAATTGCAGGCAATAAGGGATATATAAGAAAATCTCCAAGAAGATTGTTGACGGTTTTATTGTGGCCAGTAGGATATCTGTTATCAGGTTATATTAAGAAAAATGAAAATAAGATACTAAATATGAAATAATAGTAGTGGGGATTGTAACTAAAAAGGTGTATATTTACATTTTTTGATGTGGAGATGGAAATGAAAAGAATTATTATAGTTTCTCATGCGATGGAAATAGGAGGAGCTGAAAGGGCTCTTTTGGGATTATTAAATAGTTTTGATTATTCAAAGTATGAGGTAAATCTATTTTTAGCAAGACAAGAAGGAGAATTATTAAAATTTATACCAAAAGAAGTGGTGATTCTCCCGATGAATCAGGCAAGATATCTTGCTGTACCGATGAAAGCGTTAATTTCAAAACATGAAGTGAAAATGTTATATGGAAGATTGAAAGCAAAGTATTTAGCTAAAAAACGAGTGAAAGAGCTGAAACTTAAGAGAGATAATCAAGTAGAACTGGTTTATAGTCATAAATATACATGGAGATATATGGATGATATTAATCCCAATACAGAATATGATTTGGCAATTAGCTTTTTGACTCCGCATTATATATGTTTAAATCATGTGAAAGCAAAGCAAAGAATTGCTTGGATACATACAGATTACTCGACAGTCGATATAGATATTGAGACTGAAATAGAAATGTGGGAATCCTATGATTATATTGCTTCTATATCTGAAAAAGTAACAGAAGCATTTTTAAAAAAGTTTCCTACATTACAAAATAAAATTATAGAAATTGATAACATTATTACAAATAGTATGGTGGAAAATCAGGCCGAAGAAAAAGTAGCTATAGATTTTGATAAGGAAAAAAGTGTAAACTTATTATCTATTGGACGTTTTTGTCATGCGAAAAATTTTGATAATGTGCCTCAAATATGTAAATATATTATGGAGAATGGGATTAACGTAAAGTGGTATCTGATTGGATTTGGAGGGGATGAGCAATTAATTCGAGAGAATATTATCAAATATGGAATGGAAGAGAATGTAATTGTTTTAGGGAAAAAAGATAATCCATATCCATATCTGAAAGTTTGTGATATTTATGTGCAGCCTTCCAGATATGAAGGTAAGGCAGTTACAGTACGAGAAGCACAGATTCTGCATAAACCTGTCGTTATAACAGACTTTGCGACTGCAGATTCACAAGTAAAAGATGGTTATGATGGTATAATTGTACCAGTGGATAATGAAGGATGTGCGGAAGGAATCATAAGACTTATAAAAGATACTACATTACAAAATGAGTTGGTTGAAAATATGAAAAAAATTCATTATAGTAATGAAACTGAAATTAAAAAAATCTATAAATTGCTTGAATGATGAGAAGAGGGATGATATATGGCAGGAAGTGGGGAAATACCTAAAATTATTCATTATTGTTGGTTTGGTGGGAAAGAGAAGCCGGAACCAATAAAAAAGTGTATTGAAAGTTGGAAAACGCATCTATCTGACTATCGGTTTATGGAATGGAATGAGCGAAATTTCGATGTAAATCAATTACAGTATACAAAAGATGCTTATGCAGCAAAGAAATATGCATTTGTTAGTGATGTTGCAAGAGTAAAAGCGCTATTAGAATATGGCGGTATTTATTTTGATACAGATGTAGAGGTATTCAAGAGTTTTGATGATGTTTTGGATGCTAAGTGTCTTTTAGGATTTGAAGAAGGAAACTACGTGGCAACAAGTATGATGGGAACTGTTCCAGGATATCCGTTGTTTCAAAAATTTTTTAACTTATATAAGACGATATCTTTTTATGGAGAAGATGGAAAAATTATTGAAGGAACAAATGTATCAAAATTAACTGAATTGTTAGAAGAATATTCATTACAGAGGAATAATTGTTATCAAGAACTGAAAGATGGAATGAAGATTTATCCTAAAGAATATTTCTCGCCATATGTATACACATATTGTACATATCAGATTACGGACAAGTCCTATTGTGTGCATCATTTTTACGTTAGCTGGTTACCTTGGTATGTGAAAGTAAAGAAAATAATAAAAAAAGTTTTGGTTAAAATTGTCGGATTAGAAAATCTTAAGAAGCTAATGGAGTAAAAAAAGGATATAAACAGAGGAAATCATGATGAAAAGTAAACTTGTATCAATTGTTATACCTGTATATAACGTAGAAGATTATTTGAAGAGATGTATCGAGAGCGTGATACAACAGACTTACAAAAATTTGGAAATTATTATAGTAGATGATGGTGCGACTGATGATAGTCCTATTATATGTGATGAGTATGCTTCAAAAGATGAGAGAATAAAGGTGATTCATAAAATAAATGGAGGACTTTCTGACGCCAGGAATGTTGGTTATTCAGAATCAAGAGGGGAATATATATTCTTTTTAGATAGTGATGATTGGCTTGAAAAAAATACGATTGAAATTCTTTATGAGGCTCTTCTGCGATATGATGCAGATATAGTTGTAGCAAATTATTATTACCAATATGAATTTCATTGTGTAAGTGCAAATGTGATAGAAGAAGTGCAAGTGTATAATCGAAAGCAGGCAATGGAGGAGTTGCTTAGAAATGATTTGATTAAAAATTTTGCATGGGGGAAATTGTATAAAAGAGAATTATTGGAAGAATATGCTTTTCCGGTAGGCAAATTATTTGAAGACACTTATTGGACACACTTGATATTTAACCAAGCGCAAAAGATTGTTTTAGTAAAAGAAGAGTTGGTTTACTACTTTCAGAGGAGCACGAGCATATCATATGTGTTTGATATTAAAAAGTTACATATTTTGGATGGATATAAGGAGAGAAGAGAATTCGTAAAAAAAGAGTATCCGGAATTATTGTATTTAATTGATGAGACCATGATTTCTTTAATGATAAATTTATACATGGATTCGATAAGGCATTTTGACCGAAAAATACATAAAAATTTCAAAACAGTTCTTATGAAATTATGTAAAGAGTTGCAAGAGGAAATTAATCAGAATCCGCTAATTGATAAAGAAAAAAAAAGTCAATTTAATAGCTTTTATAAGTCGACAAAAATATATTTTATAAAAGAATGTATGAAAAAAGTTAGGGGGAAATTATGGGCATAAAAAAGATAGTGTATAAGTTCTTAAGAGTATTTCCGATTAAAAAGAACCGTATACTTTTTTTTAGTTATTATGGGGCAAACTATGGCGGTTCGCCTAAATATTTGAGTGAATATTTTGAAAAAGTCAATCCAGAACTTGAGGTTGTATGGGCATTCACAGATGTTAAAAAGCATAAAAAACTGGAAAACAAAAAATTAGTAAAATATAGTTCTATAAAATATTATTACTATTTGGCAACAAGTCATTTTATTATCACAAATTATAGAATGACATTAGAATTCGATAAGCGAAAAGAGCAAAGATATATACAGACATGGCATAGTTCTTTGAGACTTAAAATGATTGAAAAGGATGCGGAAGACACATTGCCAAAACACTATGTGGAGATGGCAAAAAAGGATTCAAAGCAGATAGATTTGTTACTTGCGGGAAATAAAAAGAGCAAAGAAATTTATGAGAATGCATTTTGGTATATGGGCGACTACTTAGAATGCGGAACGCCTCAGTGTGACTTGTTTTTTCAAGAGCATAATGAATTCTATAATAAAGTGATGAAAGGTTTAGGCTTAGAATCTGGAAAGAAGATACTATTATATGCACCAACCTTTAGGAAAAATCATGATTTGTCGGTGTATAATATTGAATATGATAATCTGAAAATATCGTTGGAGCAGAAATTTGGCGGGGAATGGATGATTTTAGTCAGATTGCATCCGCATTTGTTGAATGAGGTGAAGAATCTGAAGTTTAATGAATATATCATTAATGCAACTTCTTATGATGACATACAGGAACTATTAAGTGTTGCAGATGCTGTTATCACGGATTATTCAGCGCTGATGTTTGATTATATTCTTACTAAGAAACCATGTTTCTTATATGCAAGTGATTATGAGGCCTATACTTCAACAGACCGAAAACTATATTTCAATATTAAAGAGTTACCATTTCCGATTAGTTTTGATAATAAAGAGTTGAATTGTCAAATACTCGATTTTTCTGTGGACGAATATCAGAAAAATTGCGAATTGTTTTTGAAAGAAAATATAGGTTCATGGGATGACGGAAATGCATGTAAAAGAGTATTAGAGTATATCGAAGGAGAAATGTAAATGAAAGAATATAAAATTGGTTATACATCTGGAGTATATGATATGTTCCATATAGGTCATTTGAATGTATTGAATAATGCAAAAAAATATTGTGAATATCTGATTGTGGGTGTAAGCACAGATGAACTTGTGCAAGAATATAAGGGGAAAACACCAATTATACCTTATGAGGAAAGAAAGGCGATTGTAGAAAATATTAAGTGCGTTGATAAAGTAATACCGCAGAAAGATATGGACAAGTTAAAGGTATTATTGGAGTATAATTGTGATTCCATCTTTGTCGGAGATGATTGGAAAGGTACAGAGAAATGGAATAATTTTGAAAAACAGTTTGCGGAATATGGTATAAAAGTGACGTATTTACCTTATACAAAAGGAACGTCATCTACAAAATTGCGAGAAGTGTTGGATATGTTTTTACAGAAAAAGTAAGTATAGAAAATTAATCAGTAAAATATCTGCCAAAGAGAACTGTTTGTATGCTATCATACAGATACAGTTTCTTTCCGGGAGATGGTTGATTATTACTTGATATCTCAATTTTACCATAAACCAGTGAAGAGTTGTTTTATTTTGTGACAAAAAGAATCCTGTATTTATGTGAATTTTGGCATTTTGTAAACGCCAAAGTATATATCAAGAAGAAAGGAGATATGGTATTTAGTTATTTATAAATATCATATAAAAAATAAATGAAAAAACTTTTGTTTGTAATTGAGTCTTTATCTCTAGGTGGAGCTGAGAAAAGTTTAGTTACTTTATTAAACTTATTAGATTATGAGAAATATGAAGTGGATTTACAATTGTTTTCTTATGGTGGAGAATTTGAAAAATTGTTACCGGAAAAGGTGAATGTATTACCAATATTACCATTCTTTGAATATTGTAATATTCCGTATAAAAACATTGGAAAAAAGATAGAGGATGTTAAAAAGTTTTCTTCACAAGTATCGTATTCATTAAAATTGAGAAGAAAGAGATATAACAATATAGAAAAATCTGTTTTAATGTGGAAATGTGTGCAAAAATCCTTTGAAATAATGGACAAGCAATATGATGTGGCAATTGCTTATGCTCAAGGAGTACCTACTTTTTATGTTGCAGATAGGGTTAAAGCATCGAAAAAAATTGCTTGGATTAATGCAACATATGTACCTAAAAATAAAGAGATGAATTATATTAATCAAATATATGAGAAATTTGATTATGTGAATTTAGTGGCAGAAGGTGGGTATCAAAAATTTGCTGAAATATTTCCTATGCATAAAACTAAGAGAATTATGATTAAGGATATTTTAGATTGTGATTTTGACAAAAAAATGGCGAATTTATCTGGAGAAAAAATAGAAAGAAACAACGATAGAGAAATCATTTTATTAACTGTTGGGAGACTAATAGAATCGAAAGGGTATGACCTTGCTCTTCAAGCATGTAAAGTCTTAAAAGAAAAGAACTTTCCTATTAAATGGTATGTTATTGGTGAAGGGAATCAAAGAAAGAATATAGAGCAAAAGATGAAAGAATTTTCTTTAGAAGATACTTTTATTTTATTAGGTGCTAAGAGTAATCCGTACCCATTTTTTAAATCTTGTGATATTTATGTACAAACTTCGCGATTCGAAGGATTTTGTATAACTCTTTCAGAAGCACGTATGTTTGAAAAGCCAGTGGTTACTACGGAATTTAATACAGTATATTCACAGATTATTCCTGAAAAAAATGGATTGATAGTATCGTTGGATGGAAATGCAATTGCAGCAGGAATAGAGAAAATGATACAGGATACGGAATATAGAAATAGGATTATACAATATATAAGAAATGAGAAAATAGGAAATCGAGAAGAATTAGAGAAGTTTTATGAGATTGTAGAAAGAGAAATATAGAGATATTTAGAATCCAATATATAAAGAAATGTTAAATTTATTAATTGACAAAAAGACAAGAGATAAATATATTTCAAATTTGAAAAGAGAAAATATGAGTATTAGATAGGAGGATGATATTTTGAGGACAAAGAAATCTGCCATAAATACAATAGTTGCATTTGCTTCGCAAGTAATTGTTATTTTGTTGGGTTTTATCTCTAGAAGAGTTCTGATATATAGTGTGGGAGTGCAATATTTAGGTATCAATGGATTGATGACTAACATCTTAACTATTTTTTCATTAGCAGAGTCAGGGATTGGAATTGCAATCGGATATAGCCTGTATAAGCCGCTTGCAGAAAATGATATAGAAAAAATAAAGTCTTTGATGAGATTTTATAAAAGAACATATCAATTTCTTGCAGCACTAACAGCAGGTATTGGATTATTGTTTTATCCTTTCCTTCCTATATTTTTGAAAGGGAATACAGCCCCGGATGTAACTGCTATATATTTTTTGTTTTTGCTTAGCTCAGTTGCATCTTATTTGTGGTCATATAAAGTTACGTTAAACAGCTCAGACCAAAATAAATATTTGTATACAATAGCTAATACTGTTACGCAAATAGGTGTTTTAATTGTAAAGGTATTTATCTTATATTTTACAGAAAATTATATTTTATATTTAGCTATAGAGATTGGAAGTACTTTAATAAAGAATATTATCTTTTCTGCAATTTTAGATAAAAAGTATCCATATTTAAAAGATAAGAGTGTTCAAAAATTAGATATAGAAACAAAAAGAAAGTTATTTACTAATATAAAAGCGTTGTTTGTAGGGAAGTTTGGTTATATTATTTCTCAATGTTCAGATAATTTGGTTATATCATCTCTAGTGAGTATTAATGCGGTTGGTATGTATAGCAATTACACGACACTGGTAACATCTGTGGCTGGGTTTGTAACTACGTTTTCAAGTGGTGTTACTGCAAGTATGGGGAATCTAATTGCAAGTGAAACAAAGGAACGTTCATACGCAGTATATAAGAGAATAGATTTTATAAATTTTTGGTTATACACGTTTACGGGGATAGGACTATTCTGTTTAATAGAGCCATTTGTGGAGATATGGTTGGGAAGAGATTATATTTTATCTTTTGGTATTTTGGTGTTTGCGGTTTTAACTTATTACTTAAAAGGGATTAATTCGGGGATAGATATTGTAAAAAGCGCATCTGGTCTTTTTTATCCGGATAGATATGTTCCGGTAATTGAAGCTGTGATAAATTTAATTCTTTCACTTATTTTGGCTACAAAATACGGACTGGTTGGTGTTTTGGCAGGGACTTTGATAAGTTTTCTGTTGTGTTCGTTTTGGACAAAACCTTATTTTGTGTATAGAGAAGTTTTTGAAATGTCCTTTAGAAATTATATTTTATGGGAGGGTGAAAAAATTATAACAAGTGTAGTTGTTGCTGGGCTTACATATTATTTACAATCGTTGGTTAGAATGGAAAATCTATTTTTAGAGTTTATTTTGAAAATGGTTGTAGTTACTATTTTAGCAAATGGAATTCTTGTTTTGAGATATTATAGAACAGAAGAATTTGGCTATATAAAAGGGATAGTGACAAGTGTTTTAGATAAGTTGAAAAGTGCTAAAAAGCATTAGTATAGGAAGGTGAGAGTGATGAGGGAGAGAGAGTCGAAATTTGAATTGTTACGGATTATATGTATGTTATTTGTTATTACAGAGCATTTAGTGCCTCATATTACTGATATGCAAAATATTGGTGGTGGGGGTACTATATTGGCAATATTATAAAAAGTTTTTGTATTGTTGCAGTTAATTGCTTTGTACTGCTATCCGGATATTTTGGCATAAAAATGAAAGTGAAGAGGATTTTCCAATTAGATACAGTAGTATGGTTTTGGGGAATTACAGGTTTGGTGTTAGGCACTGTGACGGGAATGCATCTGTTACAAGTGAAGACAGATATTTTGTTTTTGCTTCCAATCATAACGAAAAGAAATTGGTTTGTGACGACATATGTTGTTTTGTACTTAATCAGTCCGATTTTAAATTTTGTGATTGAAAAATTTAGTAAAAAGCAGTTTCAGAGTTTGATTGTTTTAATGGTTATTATTTTCTATATCTTACCAACAATCGAATATACTTTAAATGCACCAACTGTTACAATGGATAGTGGTTATGGAATCGTTAATTTTGTATGTTTATATTTTATAGGAAGATATTTTAAACTTTATTTAGGTAATGTTAAAAAGGCATATACTGGAATTGGATATTTTTTGAGTTGTATCTTATTATTTATAGGAAATCATGTAATGAGTGTAATGATGGGATTCTATTTTAATACATATATTAGTTATGATACAATTTTTTGTCTGGCAGGTGCAATGTGTCTATTTTTATGGTTTAGAGAACTAAATCTGCAATCAAAGATAATCAATAGGATTGCGGGATATAGTTTTGCTGCCTTTATTATACATATGAGTCCGTTTTATGGAGATATCATTTGGAAAGTGGCAGAACAGATTAGTGAAAAATCTTTTGGGGCATTTGGGCTTGTGTTGATTATTACACCTTTTTTAGTATATGGTTTAGCGATATGTTTAGAATTTGTAAGACAAAAATTGTTTGGCAAAGTAGAAAATACGTTTATAGAGAAAATCACAAAAACGAAGTATATTACTATAGTTGAAAAACGAATGAAAGAATTTAGTGAATAGATTCAAGGTAAGAAACAGTCAGATGTGATAGTTATAAAGAATAGAAATTTAAGCGTTGGGGGAAAAATGAAAGATTTACTTTTGGTCCTATGTCAAGATT
>NZ_BAAHSI010000035.1:0-12895 GCF_054601575.1 Faecalimonas canis
ACTTTGTCTACAGTCTGAATGCTTATATCTGTCTGGTGAAGACAGATATAAGCATTTTCTATTGCAAAAATATAGAAAAAATCATTCCGGAAACTGCTGAGGCAAGATAGAGAAATCCAACTAATTTGCCGACTTCCTTTTTTCTTATTTTCGTTTTTAAAAGGACGAGAAGTCCTACACCGCAGGAAGAACAAAGTCCGGCAGTAAGTGCGGAAAATCCGATTAAGTTGTCTAAATAAAGTTCGCATAAAAGCAGAGAGGCGGCACAGTTTGGAATTAACCCGATTAAAGCGGTTAAAAGCGGTTGTAAAACAGAACCTCCCAGAAGTATTCGCGTTAAAGTATCAATACCTGTTAATTCAAGGAGCAGTCCCAATCCGAAAGAACATATAAATAGATAAATAAATAACTCTGCCGTATGTCTTAAAGCAGCAAGGAAAACTCCGTGTGAATGATGACAACTGTGGCATTCACAAGCGGCTGCTTGCTGTGGAGGAGTGAATTTATCTTTCAGGAAAACATCGACAAAGTATCCTACAATAACACTGATAATGAATTTGGTAATGAGCATTGGAAGAAATACTTTCCGTCCATGAGGGTCTTTAAATAAAATTAAGGCAGATTCATCTGTAGAAGAAATTAACAGTGCCAGTAAAGTGCCTGTAGATAATATTCCTCCGGAATATAAATTTACCGCAAGAACAGGAATGGCACATTGAGGAATGCAACCGAGAACCCCCGCTAAAAAAGGATTTAAAGCAATATGTATCTTTTTAGATGGATGAGTAGCCATTTCCAAAAGAAAAAATGCAAGAAATAAAAATGGAAGAATATGTATACTATCAAGTATAGTATCTTTTAAAATATCAATTATCATAAAAATCACCTCTGGTTCAATATTATCTCACTTATTAGTATATGCTGCAAGTACAGAAAACTTGACGGGTTTTATTTTGAAAGGTTATAATAAAAAAGTCAGAAAAAATAAGAAGGGAAAAACAAATGGAAGAAAAAAATAAACCAAAAAATATAGCGCCGAGAACACAGATGAAAATTAAACAATATTTTATGAGAGGATTAACGTCCTTTTTAGTTATCGTGGCAGGTATAGCCTGTTATTTTGCTTTTTTGAGATTGGATGATATTACGGGACTTCTCGGAAAGATAGGAAATATTTTGCAGCCGATTATATTGGGGTTTGTATTTGCATATCTGTTAAATCCGCTTGTAACTATAATTGAAAATCAAATTATAAAGGCATTTGAGAAAAAGACAAAGAGTCGAGATAAATTACAGAAAATTTCAAGAAGTATAGGGATTGCAGGTGCATTGATGTTAACTTTTGCAGTTGTGATTTTATTATTAAATATGGTTGTTCCAGAATTGTATAGAAGTATAAGAGATTTGATTATGAGTCTTCCGCATCAGATAAATAATGCCATAGATTTTTTGGAAAGTGAAAAGATAAATGATAGTGTTTTTTCAGGTACAATAAAAAATGTTTTGGAAAATGGTGCAGAGGCATTTCAGTTATGGCTAAAAACAGACTTGCTTACACAGATCAATCAAATGATGTCATTTGTAACAGTAGGGGTATTTAGTTTTTTAGAAACACTGTTCGATATTGCTGTCGGAGTTATTGTGTCTGTTTATATTTTAAACAGTAAAGAAAAATTTATGGGACAGTGTAAGATGATTACATATGCTTTATTATCAAGAGAACGTGCGAACTTAGTATTGCAGGTGACAAGAAAGAGCCATGAAATTTTTGGTGGATTTGTTATCGGGAAGATTATAGACTCGATTATTATTGGAATTTTATGTTTTATCGGTTTAAGTATTTTAGATATGCCATATACACTGCTTGTCAGTGTTATCGTAGGAGTGACAAATGTAGTTCCGTTTTTTGGACCATACATTGGGGCTGTTCCGAGTGCGATACTAATTTTACTTTCTGAGCCAATTAAGGGAGTATATTTTATTATTTTCATTCTTGTTTTACAACAGTTTGACGGAAATATTTTAGGTCCGAAGATTTTGGGGGACTCTACGGGACTTAGTGCATTTTGGGTAGTATTTTCTATTCTTTTAGGAGGAGGATTGTTCGGATTTGTGGGAATGATTATGGGAGTTCCGACATTTGCGGTTCTTTATTATGTAGTAAGTATGTTTGTTGAACAGAAACTGGAGAGAAAGAAATTACCGAAAGCGTCAAAAGAATATGAAGATATTCAATATATAGAAGAAAAAACAGAAGAGGAGTAGTAGTTATGCCGATTCGTGTGCAAAATGATTTGCCGGCAAAGGAAATCTTAGAAAAAGAAAATATATTTGTTATGGATGAACACCGTGCCGTTCATCAGGATATTCGTCCGATTCGAATAGGTATTTTGAATTTAATGCCATTAAAAGAGGACACAGAATTGCAGTTATTACGTTCGCTGTCAAATACGCCGTTGCAGGTGGATGTGATATTTGTTCATGTTGCCAGCCATAAATCAAAAAATACTGCCACAAGTCACTTGAATAAGTTTTATGAAACATTTGAGGAAATAAAAAATCAGAAGTTTGACGGGTTTATTATTACAGGTGCTCCGGTGGAACAGATGCCTTTTGAGAAAGTGGATTATTGGGAAGAACTGAAAATGATAATGGAATGGACGAAAACAAATGTAACGTCCACTCTCCATTTGTGCTGGGGAGCACAGGCGGGGCTTTATTATCATTATGGGATAGACAAAGAACCGTTGGAAGAAAAATTGTTCGGTGTATTTTGGCATAAAGTATTAAATAGGAAAATTCCACTCGTACGAGGATTTGATGATGTGTTTTTAGCACCGCATTCAAGGCATACGGATGTACCATTGGAAAAAATAAGGCAGGACAACAGGCTTACTGTTTTGGCAGAATCGGAAAAAGCAGGGGCATTTCTTGTTATGGCTGAGGAAGGGCGTCAGATTTTTGTTATGGGGCACCCTGAATATGATAGGCTGACTTTGGACAAGGAGTATAAAAGGGATAAGGCGAAGTCTTTGCCGATTTGTATTCCGGAAAATTATTATGAAAACGATGATGATACAAAAAAACCGCTTTTGACATGGCGGGCAACAGCAAATAATTTATATACAAATTGGCTGAATTATTATGTTTATCAAATTACTCCGTATGATATGGTGGGAACGCCGTTTTAATGTTGGATTTTCAGGGGTGTTGAAAAGATAATGGAAAAGTAACTGTTGAAGATAACTACCATCAATTATCACTCGTGGTTAAACAATCTAAAAGGTGCAACAATATTTAAGGAATGGGTGGAAACAGGTCTTTGCAATATAAATATTTTTATAATTACCAATACCAAGTTGTCTGAAGAAACAAAAAGAGTATCTTGACACTATAGTAGCAAATAAAACTATTGTTTATATTAGTTTTATAACAACAAATGATAAGAATTTATTGGTTAATAATAATTTAGATGAGATTTTCAATAATCAGAAAGACTTTATTGTGGGCAAAAATGATCACTGTGTCGATAATAAAGGAGAAATTAAATCATGTTACTGTGGTGAAAATCACATATTAGAAACAATGCAAAATACAAAAAAATCCTATGAAAAAGTATTGACCGTGGAAAATGGTTAAAGAACTATTGTTCAAATATTAAAACAAAGAAAGGACTGTGATTTATTATGAGAAAACCTAAAGTGGCTTTTATATGTGTTCATAATTCTTGTCGTAGTCAAATTGCGGAGGCCTTGGGAAAACACCTTTCTTCAAATATTTTTGAAAGTTATTCTGCAGGCACAGAAATAAAACCGCAAATCAATCAAGATGCGGTTCGATTAATGAAAGAAATATATCGGATAGATATGGAGAAAACACAATATTCCAAATTGTTGTCAGAAATACCGGAAGTAGATATTGTGATTACAATGGGGTGCAATGTGAAGTGTCCTGTAATACCATGCGAATATAGAGAGGATTGGGGATTGAATGACCCTACTGGAAAAGATGATGTTGAATTTTCAAAAATAATCCATACAATACATACAAATATAATTGAGTTAACTAAAAGAGTTGAAAATGGACTAATTCTCTAAATCAGAGTAGAAATAAATTAAAATGATACGGAGGGAGAAAGATGTATACATTTGAAAAGGTCAATGCCACAAGAGATTTTTATATGCCATCATCAAATATTTGTTCCATTTATGAGTTTGATGAAAATTTTGAAAAAAATTGGGTTATGGTGCTGGGACAACTCAAATATTTATTTGGAAAGCCAAATTACGTTACAAATAATTTAGAAAATCAGTTTAGTTATATCATAAAAGCAAGCAATGAAAATGGGGAGTGTTTACTTTTAGAGGTATATTCTGCTGGAAGCGGACCGGCAATTGGTGGTTTAAATGATAGCGATTCTAAATTGGCGGCTCATGAATTAGCCATGTATATACGTCAATCTCTAACTGTAGATTATGATTATGAAGGATATTATTTAGACACTATGTCAAAAGTACATCATAGGATAAAAAATGGTGTACCCTTTTGGGAAGAAACTGAAATGTCACCAAAAGAATTTGAAGAATTTAATGAAGAAATATGGTATTAAATTTGAACAGTACAATGATACTATAACTTTTGTTTTGTGCATTATTGCTATTTTTTATTTCATTTACTATCAAAATACTAAAAATTATATTCGTCAATATAATTCGGAGAAAATCAAACGTTTACCTGTGAAATATAAGTGGAATTTACCTAAGATTTACCTATAATTGATGTTATACCTGTAATGAAGATGATAATATTAAAAAGAATATCTTATGAAGTTATTGAGGTTTGAAGTCATAGGAGGAGGTAAAATAATGAGTTCATTCAAACTATTAAGAATTAGTTGCCGGATTGCCGGCATTATATTATGTGTCTTTGTTGTAATTTCGTGTATTGCTGACTGGAATATAGGTGTAATGGTTGGATTTATATTTCTCATAATTGATCTTGTTATAATTGCAATTAAAAATCGTTGTCCTTTTTGTCATAAATCACTTCGTATTGCTCCGATAAAAGACGAAGAATTTTGTCCATACTGTGGATGTAAAATTGTGTGAAAAGTAAAGACAACTTTTAACATTAAGCGGTGTTGTGGGTGTTGTGGGTATGAGAATGTCGACAGTGCAAAATCCATTAAGTTCTTGGGTGACACCACCTGGAAAATGATAATAGTATCTTAGAAAATGGAGTACTAATTCCTACTATACTATTTCTTGTTCTTTTTGTTTATGGTATATATATTCTTTTGCTAGAAAATAAAAAGTTCTATGTTGGGAACTGCAAATCTATTTATATGGATTTGCAGTAAAACAATTCTATGCCGAGTCAGGTAAATATTCAAAAATAGAAGAGTTATATTAATATAAAGTAAATAGCATCACTATTATTTAAAAAGAATGTTAGTGAAAAGAAAAGGTAATGTAAAACGTTGTTAAGTCTAGGTAAAGTGTATTGAAATTAAACGAAAAAGTGATAATAATAAATCCTGCAAGACGAAAACCGAAAAGTCAAAAAGGAGAAAAAGAAGATAATGAAACAGAAAACAAAGAAAAATATGTTATTATCATTAGCAGTAGTTACAACAGTTTCCATGGTTGGAAATACACAGGTTCACGCGTTTGGAGAGTATGGACAAGGCGATGGAACAAATAAATTAAATAGCGGATTAACAGCAACACAGGATTATAAGACTTGGTATAACACGCAGTGGAATCAGCAGGAAGAAGGAGAAATGGATTCGGGAAAGATCGTGCTGACTCCGGGAACAAATGAGAAAAGTTTGAATTTTGCGTGGTATTCAAAAGAAAAAGGCACTCCTCAAGTTCGTATTTCTAAAAATCAGGATATGACACAAGCAAAAACATTTGTGGGAACGGCGAAACCAATTCAAAAAAGTAATATGTTTAATACATATACAGCGAGCAATAAGGTATCGATAGAAAATTATTTAGAGGAAAATACAACATATTATTATCAGTACTCGGTAGACGAAAAGAATTGGAGTGATGCTAAAGAGTATAAGACGCATTCATTTCATAATTATCAAGCGGTTCTAGTAGGGGATCCTCAAATTGGAGCATCTGGAAGTAACGGACAGGGAACAGAAGAAGATACAGATATTGCAGTAAATACATACGCATGGAATAAGACATTGAATAGAGCTTTTGGAGAAAATGGAATTGCTAAAAATGCAAGTTTCATTTTATCGGCAGGAGATCAGATTGATTATTCTGATGCAAACAATTACATTGTAAGAGAGCAGGAATATGCAGGGTATCTGTATCCGGAAGCGTTAAGAAGCGTTCCGCTTGCAACAACAATCGGAAATCATGAATCAAAAGGGGATGACTATGCTTATCACTATAACAATCCAAATGAATCAAAATTTGGTAGCACAGAATCTGGTGGAGATTATTATTACAGTTATGGTGACGCACTTTACATCTCATTAAATAGTAATAACCGTAATGTTGAGGAGCATCGCCAATTGATGAAACAGGCAGTGGAAAGTCATAAAGATGCCAAATGGAAAATCGTTATGTTTCATCATGACATTTATGGATCAGGATCGCCTCACTCTGATGTAGATGGGGCAAATTTAAGAATTTTATTTGCACCATTAATGGATGAATTTGATATTGATATGTGCTTAACAGGACATGATCATTCTTATGCTCGTACTTATCAGATTTTAGATGGAAAAGTAATTGAAACAGAAGGTGTAGGAGAAGGTGTAAGCAATGCAGTAAATCCAGAAGGAACTTTATATATTGCAGCAGGTTCTGCTACAGGAAGTAAATTTTATACATTAAATAAAACTAAACAATATTATCTTGCAGAACGCTCTAACACACCTGTACCGACATTTTCAACAATTGATGTTTCGGCAGATAAATTAACATTAAAAACATATGATTATGAAGGAAATAAGTATGCAAATGATGTGACAGTTAGAAAAACAAATGGAGAAACGTCTATAGTAGAAGAAAGAGATGCAGTGAAGAAGTTGGATCTAAGTGTGATGACAAGTGGTTCAAAAGCGAGAGTAGAAAATGCATTAAAGAACGTTGATGTTGTATTGGATATAAGAGATGATAGTAAAGCGATAGGTGAATTAATTGAAAAATATAATACAGAGGGAGATCCAGTAAACTATTATGCATATGCACAGAATGGATATGGAGATGAATCTAATAATAGAGTGTTGAAAAAAGGATATTCTACTTTATTAGACAAAACATTATATGAAAATGATACAAATACACCTGTGTCAGCAAATATGATTACGAAAGCATATACAAATCTTACATATGCACAAAAGGAAGTTGTAACAACTGTTGAGTTTACAGAACTTATAAATCAGTTTGAAGAAGCGGAAAGAACATTATCAAATGCTGTTGTTGGAAATAAAAAGGGCGAATATACAAAAGAAGTTGTAGATGCATTCGAGAAAGTGTTGAGCAACTTGAAGGGTCAGGCAGATGAAACGCAAATTACAAAAACAGAGTTGACTCAATTAAGTGCAAAACTGGTAGATGAAAATAATAAATTCATTCAGAGTGCAAATCAGAAAGATGCTGAAGTGACTCCGGAACAACAGCAGAAACCAGATGAACATACACAGAATAAACCAAATACACCGAATGCAAATGTTTCTAATAATGGAAGTACTACAAAACCGTCAAATCCGATAAAGACAGGTGATGAAGCACCAATTGGATTGCTGGGGGGAGCAGGAATTGCATCATTAGCTATTGCGTGGTTATTAAAAAAGAAAAAATAAAGAATAAAAATGGCAGGGCAGATTATTCTGTCCTGTCTGACATATGGAGGAATTTGTGAAAGAAAGAATAGAATCATTTAGAAGTTTAAGTAAAAAAGAAAAAAGTAAACATTTGTGTGTATGGGGAATGATTTTTTTGTTTCTCTTATTTTTATGTTTTTTTAATAAAAGAATAGAAAAAAAAGAATTGATTGAAGAAAATGGTAATCAATTTGAAAAAGCGGAAGTAGTGGAAATAATTTCGGAAAATCGAAATGAGGATGGAAGTCAACAAGGAACACAGAAGATTAAAGTGTGTCTGAAGAGTGGAGAATTTAAAGGTGAGGTTGTAGAAGCAACTAATATCGATAGTTATCTTTACGGAGCGGATTGTAAAGAGGGAACATCTGTTGTTGTCCAAATTAGTGAATATAATGGTCAGATTAGTGCAAGTGTGTACAATTATAATCGTACAATGATTTTATTTGTAATGATAGGAATTTTCTTATTGACGCTTGTTTTGATAGGACGAAGAAAAGGTTTTACATCGGCATTAGGATTGATTTTTACATTTGTTTGTATTTTGTATTTATACTTACCTATGTTATATTTAGGTGTTTCGCCATTTTTAAGTGCGGTTGTCGTAACAATTTTAACTACGCTTGTTACAATGTATTTCATTGGTGGCTTTTCAAAGAAAACATTATGTGCGATTATAGGAACTGTAGGCGGGGTTGTGATAGCTGGAGTTTCTGCAAGTTTATTTGGAAAGTTAGGGCATATTACAGGATATAATGTGAGTGATATAGAAACATTATTATATATAGGGCAAAATAGTAAATTACAGATAGGAGGACTTTTATTTTCAGGTATTTTAATTGCGTCTTTGGGAGCCGTTATGGATGTGGCTATGTCTATATCTACTACAATTGAGGAACTTCATTATCATAATCCGCAGTTGACAAGAAGAGAATTGTTTAAAAGTGGAATAAAAATAGGTGGAGATATGATGGGAACAATGTCCAATACATTGATACTTGCATTTACAGGGGGATCACTAAGCACTCTTATGATTTTTTACGCATATGATATGCCGTTTTTACAGATGATGAATTCTTACGAAATGGGAATAGAGATTATGCAAGGGATAGCAGGTTCTTTGGGAGTTATTTTGACAGTACCCCTCGTGTCAGCGATTGCAGCTATGTATATGGGGGAAAAGAGTCCTCATAGTAAAAATGCGTAATAATAAGGAAAACAGGTTGTCAAGTATAGACGACCTATTTTTTTAACCAAAATTATGAAAGAAGACAGAGGGAAATTTTGTATATTATTTCGAGAGGGATTTTGTTGACGGTGCATGGTTCGAGTGGTAGTATAGATAATGCACAGTCGAACAAGATATAGTGATTATGCGAATAAATAATACTAAATATAGAATATATAGACAATTAAGAAAGGAGAGCGTTCATGATAAAAGTAATTAAGAAAGACGGAACAAAAGAAGATTTTAATGTACAGAAGGTGATTGTTGCAGTCAATAAATCAGCATATCGTGCATTAATTAAGTTTACCGAAGAAGATTTAGACTTTATTTGTAAATTTGTTGAGGAAGAAGTGCAAAAAATGGGTGTGGAAGAAATCCGTATTGCACAGATGCACAATGTTGTAGAGGGTGCTTTGGAGAAAGTAAATCCTGTAGTGGCAAAAAGTTACCGTGATTACAGAAATTATAAACAAGATTTTGTGCAGATGTTAGATGAAGTTTACAAGAAAAGTCAGTCTATCATGTACATTGGAGATAAGGAAAACAGTAATACAGACAGTGCACTTGTATCTACAAAGAGAAGTTTAATTTTCAATGAGTTAAACAAAGAATTATATAAGAAATTTTTCCTTACGGTTGAAGAGATACAGGCAATCCGAGAAGGTTATATTTACATTCATGATATGTCGGCACGAAGAGATACGATGAACTGTTGCCTGTTTGATGTGAAGAACGTATTGACAGGCGGATTTGAGATGGGAAATCTTTGGTACAATGAACCGAAATCTTTGGACACGGCATTTGATGTTATCGGGGATATTGTTTTAAGTGCGGCGAGTCAGCAGTACGGCGGATTTACAGTTCCGAGTGTGGATGATATATTAGAACCGTTTGCAGAAAAGTCACATAAAGCATTATTAGAAAAATATAAAAAACTGGGTCTTTCAGAAGAAAAAGCGCATGAAGTTGCATGGGCAGACTTGGAAAAAGAAATGGAACAGGGATTTCAAGGTTGGGAATATAAATTTAATTCTGTATCTTCAAGCCGTGGAGATTATCCGTTTATTACAGTAACTTCAGGTACAAACACAAGCATTTACGGTAAATTGGCTACGATTAAAATGTTGGAAGTTCGTAAGAATGGTCAGGGAAAAGAAGGACACAAGAAACCGGTACTGTTCCCTAAGATTGTATTCCTCTATGATGAAAACCTTCATGGACCGGGAAAACCGTTGGAAGATGTTTTTGAGGCGGGAATTGAATGTTCAAGAAAGACGATGTATCCTGATTGGTTAAGTCTGACGGGAAAGGGTTATGTTCCGAGTATGTATAAACAGTATGGAAAGATTGTCAGTCCTATGGGATGTCGTGCGTTTTTGTCACCTTGGTATGAAAGAGGCGGGATGAATCCTGCAGATGAAAATGATAAACCGGTATTTGTCGGAAGATTCAATATTGGTGCGGTAAGTCTTCATCTTCCAATGATTTATGCAAAGGCAAAACAGGAAAATAGAGATTTCTTTGAAGTTCTTGACTATTATTTGGAACTTATCCGTCAACTTCATATCCGTACTTATGAATACTTGGGAGAGATGAAAGCGTCTACAAACCCATTGGCGTATTGCGAAGGTGGATTTTATGGCGGTAATTTGGGCTTGTATGATAAAATCAAACCATTATTAAAATCAGCAACAGCTTCTTTCGGAATTACGGCAATCAATGAATTACAGCAACTTCACAATAAGAAATCTTTGGTGGAAGACGGAGAATTTGCAATTAAAACATTGGAATATATTAATAAACGTGTAAATGAATTTAAGAAAGAGGATGGACATTTATATGCAATTTACGGAACACCTGCTGAAAACTTATGTGGTGTTCAGGTACAGCAGTTCCGAAAAAAATACGGTATTGTAGAAAATGTTTCTGACCGTGAATATGTGAGCAACAGTTTCCATTGTCATGTAACAGAAGATATTACTCCGATTGAAAAACAGGATTTGGAAGCACGTTTCTGGGATTTGTGTAATGGTGGAAAAATTCAATATGTAAAATATCCGATTAATTATAATACCGAGGCGATTAAGGCACTGGTCAGAAGAGCAATGGAAATGGGATTTTATGAAGGAGTAAACTTATCTTTATCTTACTGTGACGATTGTGGACATGAGGAACTTTCCATGGACGTATGTCCGAAGTGCGGAAGTAAAAATCTTACAAAAATTGATAGAATGAACGGTTACCTTTCTTATTCAAGAGTAAAAGGAGATACGCGTTTGAATGATGCGAAAATGGCAGAAATCGCAGAAAGGAAGAGTATGTAAATGCGTTATCATAATATAACAAAAGATGATATGTTAAATGGAGATGGACTTCGTGTGGTTTTATGGGTATCAGGATGCAATCATTGTTGTAAAGAATGCCATAATCCAATTACATGGGACGCTAATGGCGGATTAGAGTTTGATGATTCTGCAAAGGAAGAAATTTTTGAGGAATTGGAAAAAAGTTATATTAGCGGAGTTACTTTCAGTGGCGGAGATCCTTTGCATATTAATAATGTTTATGAGATTACGGATTTAGCAAAAGAAATCCGTGAGAAATTCCCACATAAAACAGTTTGGCTTTATACAGGTTCTGTTTGGGAAAGTATTAAAGATATGGAACTTATGAGGTATGTAGACGTTCTTGTTGATGGAGAGTTTGAATGCGATAAAAAAGATGCAAATTTACATTGGAAAGGAAGTTCCAACCAGAGAGTAATTGATGTACAGGAAACTCTCAAAAAAGGAAAAGTAGTATTACATGACTAAGGCGGGAAGAAAGAATGAAGAGAATAGCAAAATTTCATAAAGTAAGTTATGAGCAATTCAAAGAAGGCTGGAAAGACACATTCGGAGAAACAGAAGAAGAAAAAATACAGGAGATTTATGATGGAATAAAATTGCCGAAAAGAGCAACTTCAGGTTCAGCGGGATATGATTTCTATGCACCGGTTACATTTAGTTTAAAACCGGGAGAAACAGTTAAAATTCCTACAGGAATCCGTGTGGAAATGGAAGAAAATTGGGTGCTGAAATGTTATCCGAGAAGTAGTCTTGGATTTAAGTACCGTCTGCAGTTGAACAATACGGTTGGTATTATTGACAGCGATTATTTTTATTCAGATAATGAAGGGCATATTTTTGCCAAATTGACAAATGATACAAATGAAGATAAGACGGCAGAAATGCCGGAGGGAACAGGATTCATGCAGGGGATTTTCGTTGAATACGGAATTACTTTTGATGATGATGTTACAAGTGTAAGAAATGGTGGGCTCGGAAGTACAACAAAATAATTTTGAATAATCCAAAAAGAGAAGATGCGGCAGAAATGCCGTATTTTCTCTTTTTGTTTGCGCGCCATGGGCGCGCTCTAACGGGTGTAAGTCCCGAACATGCCCAGATAGTGGGAAGTGTATAGCTGAACAGCAAGGGTGTCCATCGTGAGGTGGAATCTGAAGGAAGTTGTAAGCAAATCTCTGGTCCGACGGACAGAAATCACATATAAGGCTAGGCTGTGAGAGATAAGTTGGCAAAAGACAACGAAGTCTAATAACTATCACATTTGTAGCAGCAGAGTAGATGTGGCGGATATATGGAGAGAAAGAGCGTGCACCTTAAGCGTGGAGGTCTCACAGAGGTTTCATTAGCCTAGTAACAACGAACTGTGAGAAGTCAGCAGAGCCCATAGTAGTGAAGAAGTTCCTGTAATGGGGGTGGAGCGAAGGGGCGAACGATCAATAAGTTTGAGTATGTCTCGAATTGCAGAAA
>NZ_BAAHSI010000036.1:0-143735 GCF_054601575.1 Faecalimonas canis
GTACAGTAAAAAAACTATTAGAAAATATTACAGAACAGATTTTTGAGGAGGAAATATAAATGAAATTCCATGAGTTTGGAGATAAAGAAAATCAGCATATTATGTTAATTCATGGCGGTGGAAATTCATGGTGGAATTATTTAAGACAAGCAAAAGCATTGTCTAAAGAGTATCATGTTATTTTGCCAACTCTAGATGGACATGGAGAAGAATATAATACAGAATATGTCTCTACAATAGATAGCGCCCAAAAACTAATCTCGTATATAAATCAAAATTGTAATGGGCAGCTTTTTCTGCTTTGTGGTGTATCTTTAGGGGGGCAGATTGTGATAGAAATGCTTTCTCTTAAAGCTGATATTTCTCAAAAAGCTATCATAGACGGAAGTATTTGTTATCCACAACCCAAATTGGAAAAATTTTGTATTGCCACAGTCCGTCTTTTTGGGGGATTGATGTTTAGTAGATTTTCGTGCAAATGTCAAATGGTTTTGCTACGATTGTTTCCTAATATGAGATTTACAAAAGAAATTGAAAATTATTATATACATGATATGCCCTTATTAAAGAAGAATACACTTTATAATATGTATCGCACATACATGGCAGAATATCAGTTAAAAGAAGATATTTCTAAAACGAAAGCACAAATTATGTATTGTTATGGTTCAAAAGAAATGAAATGTGTAAAGAAGTCGGCACAACTCTTTAAAGAATTAGTTCCTTCATGTCAAATATACGAAGCGAAAGGATATAATCATGGATATTTAGCAATATATTTGCCTGACGAGTGGTTGAAAGTAGTTGTACCCTTTTTAAATACAAAGGAGAGCTTATGATAGGATTGAAAAAACGAGATATTAAAAAAGCACTGAAAGCTGGTGCAAAAGCTGGCGGTGTATCATTGGCTGATGTTCGGGCTGATATTGAAGCGACGATTGATGAAGCTATGAACAGCACCGACCCAGAAGTGCAGGCAAATTTCAGAAAGTATTTTGGAAACAAACACCCTACGCCAGAAGAATATATTTACAAGATTACAAAAAAGACAAAAGTTTAACAGAAATCAAGTGCTGTAAGGGGGCTTGTATTATGGAAAGTTTTAAGCATAATCTTATACGGTCATACACTACCTAACAGCATTTTATCAACAACTGAATATCTCACAGCTTTAATAGCTCGTACAGACTATATGTTTTGTGCGGGCTTTTTTTGTACCCGAAAAAATTTTTTCACTTTTTTTCAAATTTATGCAACAAATCACACCTTGCTGTACAGATATGGTGCGGAAAGAGGGATAAACACTTTTCACGTCATAACAGAAAGGGGGTGTGATGATATGAAACCGTCGGACTTCCAAAAGACAATACAATGTCAATTCGACTGCAAGCTCAAACGTGTAGTAAAAGGTATTGTCCGTAATTATCGCAAAGAATTAAAGCGACGAAGAAATAAGGAAATTTCCTATTGTGAACTTCCAGAAATCGTCGTGGAAAAGCTGGCAGTCTGGGACGAATATGAAAGCGATTATACCGCCTTTGATGTATGTGGTATTGAGGTTCGTGTCCTTGATGATGATTTAGCAGAAGCGATTAAGTATCTGTCTGAAAAAGACAGAGAAATCTTGTTGATGTATTTCTTCTTAGGCATGAGCGATACAGAAATCGGCGACAGATTAAAGATTAACCGTTCAACGTCGTTCCGCAGTAGGAAGAACTCACTTGAAGAAATCAAGAAAAAATTAAAGGAGAACATGAATGATGAATAACACACGCCCGTCATTTTACCTTATCTCGTCGGCTGTGGACGGCAACGTAAATGCGATTGAAAAGATACTGGCATTGTATGACCCGTACATATCAAAATGTTGTTTGCGTCCGTTCTACGACAAATATGGTAATGTCTGCATAGTCGTAGACATGGAATTAAAAGGACGTATCAGAGAAGCACTTATTAAAATGATTTTGGACTTTGATATTCCTTTAGAAACCGAAGAATAACAAGCAGTAACCGCAGAGCATGATTTGTTTAATCCCCTCTTTCCTGCTCTGCTCCCTGCTTTTACATGAAAGCATACCGCTTTCGCCACAGCTCTTTGAAAACTGAATAAAGCAGACAGATACGTTTGTGAGATAGCGAGCCACGGGAACTGTACGCCACGACCTTTTCAAAAGAAAGCGAGCGATCCACGCAGTGATCCGAGAGCGACCGTTGGAAAAGTCGCTTTGCCACGACCTATCCTCACAGAATAATGATACGTCCGCATGGTGCGGTTCTGCCCACAAGAATGGGAATAGTTGAGATACTAACGGAGCTTTCCAAAGCCGTCTGCCTGCTTGAAAAAAATGACACACAGTAAAGGGGGTGCATAGATTATGAACAATACTGATGTGCCTATCTGGGAAAAATATACGCTGACGATTGAAGAAGCGTCCAAATACTTCCGCATTGGCGAAAAGAAATTGCGTAAATTAGCCGAAGAAAACATTGACGCTGGCTGGGTTATCGTGAACGGTAACCGTATTCAGATTAAGCGAAAACAATTTGAAAAAATCATAGATACATTGGACGAAATCTAATGTCATTGAGCCGTAGATATGGTATAATAAATGTAGCGTATCACGGCTCATTCCATGACGGAAAGGAGCTTTACACTATGTCTAATGTGAAACGAAAAGACAGTAAAAATCGCAATTTGCGTAATGGAGAGAGCCAGCGAAAAGACGGAAGATACGTTTATAAATATACCGATATATACGGAAAGCCACAATTTATTTATTCTTGGAAACTTGTACCGACAGACAAGACACCTGCTGGAAAACGTGATGATATATCGTTGAGGGAAAAAGAAACACAGATAAAAAAAGACCTTAACGACGGTATCGACACAGCAGGCGGTAAAATGACAGTCTGCCAGCTCTACGACAAGAAGAACAGCCAAAGAAAGAACATCAAAAGGGCTACTGAAAAAGGACGACAGTATCTTATGAACGCTCTGAAAAATGACCCGTTGGGTATGAGAGCGATTGATACCGTCAAGCAGTCGGACGCTAAAGAATGGGCTATCAGAATGAGTGAAAAAGGATATGCCTACAAAACGATTGATAACTATAAGCGTTCCTTGAAAGCGTCATTTTACATGGCGATACAAGACGACTGTATCAGAAAGAACCCGTTTGAATTTAGGCTAAGTGATGTTCTGGAAGATGATACGGAGCAGAAAGTTATCCTTACACCAGAGCAGGAAGAACGCCTGCTTGCCTTTATGGAAACGGATAAGATTTACAGCAAGTATTATGATGAGATTGTGCTTCTGCTGGAAACGGGACTTCGTATTTCTGAATTTTGCGGACTGACGACGCATATTGATATGCAGAACAGAATACTCAATATAGACCACCAGTTATTGAAAGATAGCGAAATCGGCTACTATATTGAAACGCCAAAGACCAAAAACGGAAAACGGGAACTTCCATTGACAGAACGGGCTTATCAAGCAATCCAAAGAATACTAAAGAACAGAGGAAAAGCACAACCGCTGATTGTAGGTGGTTACAGCAATTTTCTATTCTTAAACCGTGAGGGCTTGCCTAAAGTTGCAGGAAACTATGAGGGCATGGTGCGAGGACTGATTAAGAAGTATAACAAGTATCACACGGACAAGTTACCGAACATCACACCACATTCATTCCGACATACTTATTGTACGAATATGGCAAACAAAGGAATGAACCCTAACACTCTGCAATATCTCATGGGACACGCTAACATAACCATGACACTTGGCTATTATGCACACGGTACATTTCAATCTGCAAAAGCAGAACTGGAAAGACTGGCTTGTTAATATCGGAGCTTATATTTACTACTCATTTACTACTTTTGGTTGCATTTTCATGCTGGTAAATGCCAGCTTATGCAAGGTATCTTCCAAAAAGAAAATACCGATAAAGCCCTAAAATACGGGATATATCGGCATTTACCAACTTATGAAAAGATAATCAGAAATTTAGTAAGTTTTTACTCAAAAAAGAACCTTTCAAGTAAAAAATGCACAAAGGCTGAAAAGCCAGTATTTATAAGGCTTTGAGAGGATATGAGGAGATAAAATGGAGAAAATAAAGGTACTATTTATTTGCCACGGCAACATCTGCCGTTCGACAATGGCAGAATATGTTATGAAAGATTTAGTAAACAAATCAAATTTAGCGGAAAAATTTTATATTGATTCTGCCGCTACAAGTAGAGAAGAAATCGGTAATCCGGTACATCATGGTACACGGCAGAAACTAAAAGAACAAGGAATACCATGCGGCAATCACCGTGCACGCCAAGTAACTAAAAAAGAATATGGCGAATATGATTATATTTTGGGAATGGATTCTTGGAATATGACAAATATGATGAAAATTTTCGGCAGTGATCCGGACAAGAAATTACATAAATTACTTGATTTCTCACGAGAATCCCGCGACATCGCAGACCCATGGTATACAGGAAATTTTGATGACACATATAATGATGTCTGCGAAGGATGTCACGGACTTTTGAATTATATTATGGAGAAAGGATAGGTAACAGATTTACCATTTGATATAATGAAAACGAAAAATATAGACTTAACAAAAGGCAATGAAATGAAAGCGATTATTTTATTTTCGCTGCCACTGATTGCAGGGAATCTGTTTCAACAACTTTACAATTTAGTTGACACGCTTGTTGTTGGAAAGTTTGTCGGTGCAAACGCACTGGCAGCGGTTGGTTCTTCATACATGACAATGAATTTTCTGACGTCCATTATTATTGGGCTTTGTATGGGAAGTGGAGTTATTTTTTCTTATTTTTATAGTGCAAAGGATAAAGAACAATTATCACAAAGTTTTTTTCAATCATTTTTATTTATTTGTGGAGTTACTGTTGCTATTAATGCATTAAGTTTTTTATTTATTGAAAAAATTTTACGGCTTTTGAATATTGAGAAAGAGATTTTTACCATGACAAAAGATTATCTGCTAATTATTTTTGCGGGAATGTTTTTTGTTTTTTTATATAACTATTTTGCTGCAGTTTTGAGAAGTATGGGTAATTCTTTTATACCGCTTGTGTTCCTTATTATTTCGTCTTTGTTAAATATCGTGTTAGATTATTTGTTCATAGTACCGTTTCGGATGGGGGTGCAGGGAGCGGGATACGCAACGGTGATTGCTCAGATTGTTTCAGCAGTGGGAATTGCATTATATACGTTGAAATGTGTTCCTGAAATGAAGTTTAGGAAAGAAATGTTTGCCATAAAGAAAAATCTGTTAAAAAAAATCGTTGATCAGTCTGCAATGACGAGTATTCAGCAATCTATTATGAATCTCGGTATTTTAATGGTGCAAGGATTAGTAAACAGTTTCGGAATCACTGTTATGGCAGGATTTGCAGTTGCAGTTAAGATTGACAGTTTTGCCTATATGCCGGTGCAGGATTTTGGAAATGGCTTTTCAACTTATGTGGCACAGAACAGAGGTGCGGGTAAGACCGAACGTATTCATACAGGGACGAAGGCGGCGGTAAAATTGATTTTGATGACTTGTGTCATTATTTCTACGCTGGTTTTCTTATTTGCGTCACAGTTAATGGGATGTTTTGTTTCTGCGGGAGATACGGATGTAATCGTAGAGGGAGTTCGCTATCTTCAGATTGTATGTCCTTTTTATTGCCTGATTGGATTTTTGTTTATGTTTTATGGGTTATATAGAGGAATGGGTAAACCGCAGATGTCTATTGTACTGACGGTTATTTCCCTTGGAACAAGAGTTGCTCTTGCATATATTTTATCGGCTATAGAATGGATAAGTGTTGTTGGAATATGGTGGGCAATTCCGATTGGCTGGTTTTTAGCAGATCTTGTTGGATTTGTTTATTATAGGAAATGCAAAAGACAATTCTTATAAAAACTTAAGATTATCCTAAAACATTTTTTTGATTTCTTTGATAAAATACTTTTTGGTAAGATAATTTACTATAGAAGGAGAAGTATTTATGCGTACAGTAAGAAAAACTATAAAATACATTTTTATTTGTATTGTTATCATAGGTATTGGCGCTTGTTCTTATTTGACCTATGAAGGATATACGATGTACAAAGATGCGGTAAATGAAGTGAGTATTGAAGATAAAGTTGCTGAAATCAGAAGCAAAAGGCAATATACTCAGGTTGAAGAATTACCGCGGATTTATAAGGAGGCAATCATTTCTGTGGAAGATCACAGGTTTTATTCGCATCCGGGGATTGATATATTAGCAACAGCAAGGGCAGCAGTTCATGATATTCAGGCAATGTCACTTGTGGAGGGCGGTAGCACGATTACGCAGCAATTGGCAAAAAATCTTTATTTTACGCAGGAGAAAAAATTTGTCCGAAAAGTAGCGGAAGTATTTGTGGCAATAGAAATGGAAAAGAAATATACGAAGGATGAAATACTTGAGTTATATGTAAATTCCATATACTTTGGAAATAACTGCTATTGTGTAAAAGATGCAAGCATGGCATATTTTAATAAATTGCCGAAAGATATGACAGATTATGAGGCGACCTTGTTGGCGGGGATTCCAAACGCCCCATCTGTATATTCTCTTGATGTCAATCCGACTTTGGCGAAACAGCGTCAGCGTCAGGTTGTTGAGAAAATGGTAGAGTTTGGTTATCTGACACAAAAGGAAGCAAATATCATTATCAAGTAATAAATTTTGGGAAGATACATATATTACTATAAACTTATATGTGTGGCATTTGTGATGAAAGAGTCTTTAAAAAAGAAAATGACATCAGCAACAAATCTTCCGAAGGATGTTATATTTGGTGTACCGATTATAACAATGACTGGTCAGTTGGAAGTCTGTGTTGAAAATTATAAAGGGATTTTAGAATATACGGATACAGTGATACGCATTCGGAGTAAAGTCGGTCAGATACGGGTAACGGGAAAAAATATGCAAATTGAATATTATACGAATGGCGAGATGAAAATAACAGGTCATATTAAAATGGTTGAGTATTGCTAAAGGAGGCAAATGTGTGCTACTTTCTATTATTCGGTATATAAAAGGTTATCTGTGTATAAAAATTATCGGTTATTCTCCGGAGCGATTTTTAAATTTATGCCGTCATCATCATATTTACCTATGGGGACTTACTCCGCATATGCATGATTATGAAATGTTTATCAGCATAAGCGGTTTTAGAAAATTAAAACCTATTTTAAAGAAAACGAAGACAAAAGTTGTGATTTTAAATCGATATGGTCTTCCTTTTTTTTTACATAAATATAGAAAGCGAAAAGTATTTTTTATCGGGGCGGCGGGTTGTGTTCTTTCTATATACATTTTTTCTACGATTGTATGGAATATTCATATTGAGGGAAACTATTCACAGACGGACGAAGTGATTTTAGAGTTTTTGGAAACGAAAAATGTATATCACGGTATGCCGAAATCAAAACTTAACTGTGAGAGAATTGCAAAAGATATTCGAAAAGAGTTTGATGATGTGATATGGGTTTCTGTTTCTATACAAGGAAGCCGTTTAATGATTCAAGTGAAGGAAAATACAGATACAGTCCCACAAAAAGTAAATAAAGAGGAAAAGGTTACTGACTTAGTCGCCTCGGAAAATGGAGAGGTTATGGAGATTATCGCTCGTTCGGGAGTGCCTCTTGTTTCTGTCGGAGATAAAGTGAAGAAAGGGGACGTACTTGTCAGTGGGAGAGTGGAGATTAAAAACGATGCAAAAGAAGTTATCGAATATCGTTATCAGTCGGCTGACGCAGATATCCGATTAAAAGTTTCCAATTCTTATCAGTCAGAAATTTCTACAGATTATATAGAAAAGAAGTATACGGGAAAAGAAAGAAAGCAGTTTTTTTTAAAAGCGAAGAAGCATTTTTTCGGCTTTGGCTTGTTGCGGAATAAATTCAAACATAAAGAAATTTATACAAGTGAAAACAAGTTGAGATTGGGAGAACATTTTTATTTTCCTGTATCTTATGGCAAAAAGTGTATAAAAGAATATGTACCGGAGAAGAAAAAAAGAAGTGATAAGGAAATGCAGAAAATATTAAGCAATGAGTTTCAAAATTTCTGTAAAGATTTGGAAGAAAAAGGGGTAGAAATAATTGAAAAAGATGTTAAAATATACAAAGGGTCAAAAAACGTCAGGGCGGCGGGAAAATTGACTCTGATTAAATCTGAAAACATGAGAAAAGATACGACTATCCTTCAGATAAAAGAAAAAGAATCAAAAGGAGTTGATTAAATGGGAATACTTGAAAAAGTTATGGAAGTTTCTGCAGAACATGAGAAAAATGTTTTTGGAGAATTTGATAAATTTGCGAAAAAAATTGAACGCACTCTCCATGTAACATTGATTGCAAGAAATGGGGAAGTGAAAATATTGGGGGAGGCAGCTTGTGTTGAAAAAGCAGAAAATGTTCTTTCACAGTTGCTTGAATTATCTAAGAGAGGAAATGTTATTCAGGAGCAGAATGTAGATTATGCTCTTTCACTTTCTTTTGAAGATAACACAGACGGACTTTTACAGATTGACAAGGAAATTATTTGTCACACTTTACAGGGAAAACCGATTAAACCTAAAACGCTGGGACAGAAAAAATATGTGGATGCCATTAGAAAACAGATGATTACGTTTGGGCTTGGTCCTGCCGGAACGGGAAAGACATATCTTGCGATGGCGATGGCGATTACTGCATTTAAAAATAATGAGGTCGGACGCATTATTTTAACTCGTCCGGCTATTGAAGCGGGAGAAAAATTGGGTTTTTTACCCGGAGATTTGCAGAGTAAAATTGATCCATACTTAAGACCGTTATATGATGCTCTGTATCAGATTATGGGAGCAGAATCATTTATTAAAAATTCGGAAAAGGGATTAATTGAGGTTGCACCGCTTGCTTATATGAGAGGACGTACTCTTGATAATGCATTTATTATTTTGGATGAGGCACAAAATACGACACCTGCTCAGATGAAGATGTTTTTGACAAGAATCGGTTTTGGCTCAAAAGTTGTTGTGACCGGTGATTCTACGCAGAAGGATTTACCTTCAGGAACAACTTCCGGATTAGATATTGCAAAAAAAGTATTAAAAAATATAGATGATATTTCTATCTGCAACCTGACAAGTAAAGATGTTGTAAGGCATCCGCTTGTACAAAAGATTGTAAAAGCATACGAGGAGTTTGAGAAGAAAAGTGCATCTATACACGAAAAAAGGAGAAGATAATGACAGTATATTTTGAAGAGGAAGGCGAACTGAAACTGGAACTGGATTGTGAAGAAATTGCAGAAACAGTTGTTGAGGGCGTATTAGATTACGAAAATTGTCCTTATGAAGCAGAAGTTAATTTACTTTTGACGATGAATAAGGAAATTCAGGAGATGAATGCAGAATTTAGACAGATAGACAGAGCAACAGATGTATTATCATTTCCGATGATTGATTTTGAGAAAACAGGAGAGTTTGATTTTCTGGAGGAAGACGACAGTTATTTTAACTGTGATACAGGAGAACTGATGCTTGGCGACATTGTTATTTCCAAAGAGAAAGTGGTTGCACAGGCGAAGGAATATGGACATACAATAAAAAGAGAATATGCTTTTCTAATTGCGCACAGTATGTTACACTTACTTGGTTATGATCACATGGAAGAACAGGAACGTTTGGAAATGGAAAAGAAACAAAAGGAAATTTTGGAACAGTTAGGGATAACAAGATAACTTAGGTGAGGTATAATACATGGAAACAAAAGGGAAAAAACACGAGGGAGCATTTCTTGTTCAGGGGATGATTTTGGCTTCTGCCGGAATTATTACGAAAATTATAGGGGTTATTTATCGTATTCCCCTTATTAATATTATGGGAGATCAGGGGCAAGCATATTATGGTATTGCCTTTGAAATTTATTCATTGGCGCTTCTTCTGACTTCATACAGCCTTCCGCTTGCCGTTTCTAAATTGGTATCGGCTAGGGTGTCTAAATGTGAAAGGAGAAACGCATTTAAAGTATTTAAGTCGGCGCTTGTTTTTGCGCTTGTGTCCGGTTCTGCAATCGGTCTGATTGTATTCTTTGGGGCAGACTTTATTGCTGCAAAGATTATGGCGATGGGACCGAGTCAGTACGCACTTAGGGTGCTTGCGCCTTGTCTTCTCGTAGTGGCCGTTATGGGTGTAGTGAGAGGATATTTTCAAGGTTTGGGAACAATGATTCCCACTGCGGTATCCCAGATTTTAGAGCAGATTGTCAATGCGATTGTCAGTGTTGTCGGGGCAAGTTATCTGTTTGAATTTGGACGAAAAGCGGCTGAAGCAAAAGGGAAAGAATATTTAGGTCCGGCCTATGCGGCAGCAGGCGGTACGCTTGGTACATTTGTAGGAGCGGTTTTCGGACTTTTGTTTTTACTTTTCGTTTTGTTTATCTATAGAAAAGTTATCAGAAAACAGTTAAGACGTGACCATACAACTTATCAGGAAGAATACGGAACAATCTTTCCTATTTTGTTAATGACAATTCTTCCTGTAATTTTAAGTACGGCAGTATATCAGAGTACAAAAATTTTGGATGCGGGCATTTTCAGCAATGTCATGTCTGCGCAGGGAATGGCTAAAGAAAAATACGAAACATTGTGGGGAATGTACACGGGGAAATTTAATACACTTGTAAATGTACCTCTTGCTATAGCTAATGCGATAGGAGCATCAGTTATTCCAAGTCTGACTGCTGCCATGACATTGGGTGATCGCAGGTTAGTACATAGCAAAATCCGATTGGCGACACGTTTTTCCATGCTTATTTCCATTCCAAGTACAATAGGATATATGGTGTTGGCAAAACCGATTATGAATTTGCTATTTAACGGAAATAATTCCACGCCTGCACTTTTATTAATAACGGGAGCGATAACAATTACGTTTTATTCGTTGTCTACAATTACGAATGCTATGCTACAGGGGATTGACCGCATGACAACACCGATTAAAAATGCAGCGATTTCACTTGTAATTCATTTGATTTCATTGTTCATCATGCTTGTTGTATTGAAGATGAATATTTTTGCGGTTATCGGAAGTACAATTGTATTTTCACTCAGTATGTGTATTTTAAACGGTCGCGCGCTAGGAAAAGCAATCGGTTATCATCAGGAATATTATAAAACATTTATTCTTCCGTTGATTGCGTCTATTATTATGGGAGTAGTTGCATTTATCGTTCAGATAGCACTTACAAATATTGTACCGGAAAAGGTAGCCACGGTTATTTCTGTATGTGTAGCAATTGTTATTTACTCTTTAGCTCTACTTTTGCTTGGCGGACTTACGGAAAATGAAATTCTTGCTATGCCAAAGGGAAGAAAACTGGCAGGGTTATTGAAGAAATTGCACCTGTTAAGAGAAGAGGAAGTGTAGATGAAACCAACAAAAAAGGTAGCGCTGCTCCACGATATATGTGCGGTGGGCAAAGCGGGAGCAGTGAATATGATTCCAATTTTAAATACAATGGGAGTGGAAGTTTGTTTGATTCCTACAATGCTTTTATCTACCCATACAGGCGGATATGGGAAGCCGGCGGTATGTCCGGTTTCACCCCGCTATCTGTGTGAATGTGCAAAACACTACAAAAAAGAAAAGGTTATGTTTGATTTTATTTTTGTAGGTTATTTAGGAAATTGTGATATGGTGGAAGGCGTTTTGGATTTTATCAGTCATTTTCCGGAAGCGAAAGTTGTGACCGACACGATTATGGGAGATAACGGAAGGTTTTACGGCAACTTTGATACCCATTATTTGCAGGCGGTAAAAAAGTTACTGCCAGTTTCTGATTTGATTTTACCTAATTACACGGAAGCCTGTTTTCTTGCAGAAATGGCGTATAAAGAAAATCCGGATTTGGCTTATCGAAATGCAATATATGAGAAATTATTGCAATTCGGTGTAAAAGATATGGTGATTACAAGTGTGACATCAGGAGAAAAGACAGAGATTTTTTACAGCGAAAATGGAAAAAAAGCCTGTTTATTTCTTGAATGTGAGCCAAACAGTATACATGGCACAGGAGATGTGTTTGACGGAGTTATTTTAGGAAATTATATGAAAGGTATTCCGTTAAAAGAAAATATTATACAGGCACATGAGTTTGTGAAAGCCTGTATTGCGGAAACGTATAGGTATGAGTATAATAAACGGGAAGGACTTATTTTAGAAAAAATGCTTTCATTACTTGTATAGATTAAGAACAACAGGCGAATACTGTAAATAAAAAAGGGGTTGTCCTATGAAAAAGAAATACGGTATTCGTTTTCTCATTGCAACAGTAGTCTGCCTGTCTGCATTGACAGTTGCATATCAGATGAGTTATCGTCATGCAAGAATGGAATTAAAACAGGAAACAAAAGAAAAACATCCTTCCATTGCAACGGAGGGCGAAGCATTTCAACCAGATGTTTATTATCTGCAGGAATTAAATGGGTTTATTGCAGTATATAAAAGTGATAAAAAAACAGTGTTTGAATATACAAATATTCGTATGGAGGAACTTCCAATTGATTTGGCAAAAGAGGTTAAAGTAGGGAAAAGGCTTCTAAGTCTTGAGGCGGTGTACGGTTTTTTGGAAAATTACTCCAGTTGATAAAAAAGAAGGAAGGACAAAAGAGATGTTAGAAGAAAAAATTCAGAGAATCAATGAGTTATATAGAAAATCAAAAGCAGAAGGTTTGACAGCAGAGGAACTTCAGGAACAAAAAGTATTAAGAGCAGAATACATTGACGCATTTAAAAGAAATCTTCGTGGTCAGTTAAATAATATTTCCATTCAGGAGAAGGATGGAACGATTACAAATCTGGGAGAAAAGTTTGGAAACAAAAAAGCAAATTAGAAGAGAAATTTTAAAGAGAAGGGAAGCACTTTCGGAAGAAGAGTGGAAAAGAAGAAGTGAAAAATTAACGGCATTTCTTCTTGAACAGCCAATATACAGGGAAAGTGAAATTATTTATTGCTATGTGTCCTATCGTTTTGAGGCGGACACATGGCGTTTTATTATGTATAGCCTAAAAAATGGCAAGAGTGTGGCAGTCCCTAAAGTGTGCGGTGATGAAATGAAGTTTTATTATATTCGGGATGTGGATGAACTGAAAGAGGGGTATAGAGGAATTTTTGAACCGCCGGAAACAAATGAGGAAGCAATAGAAGAAGGGGCTTTGTTTATTATGCCACTTGTTGCTTTTGACAGAGAGAAACACCGTCTTGGCTATGGCGGAGGTTTTTATGACAGGTATCTTGAAAAACATCCAAATCACTTTAAAATTGGGATTGGATTTTCCTTTCAGGAAACAGAGTATGTACCTGTAGAACAATACGATATAAATCCGGATAGGATATGGACGGATGAAGGAGAGATATAATGATAAATTTACCGAAAGATGCAATACTTTTATTGAGTGTTGTTAATACAAAATTGAGAGATTATTATAAAAACTTGGATGCTTTGTGTGAGGATATGAATATAAATAAAGCAGATATTTCACATAAACTTGAAGGTATAGGATATGAGTATGATGAACTGAAAAATCAGTTTGTGTAGACGGATTGCATTCTTGCAAAAGTGTTTTCTATATCGTATAATTGTAAAGTCATATATCACTTTTGATAAGAGAAAGGAAAACATATGTTAGAAAATTTAGATAAAGTAATAGAAGAAATTGATTTGAATAAAGAAGCACCTGTCACTGAACCGGACAGACAGTATTATTATATGGCAAAAGCTAAAAAATACGTTTCTGCACAGGCAGAGGAATTGGGGCGTCCCCTTACTTTTTGTGTAACAACATTCGGTTGTCAGATGAATGCAAGAGATTCCGAAAAACTGGTCGGTATTTTGGAAAAGATTGGTTATGTGGAGGAAACAGACGAAGAAAAGGCAGACTTTATTATTTATAATACATGTACTGTTCGCGAAAATGCCAATATGCGTGTTTACGGCCGTCTTGGACAGTTAAAGAGAGTGAAAAAAGAGCATCCGCATATGATGATAGGTCTTTGTGGCTGTATGATGCAAGAACCTGAAGTTGTGGAGAAATTAAAGAAGAGTTATCGTTTTGTTGATTTGATTTTTGGAACGCATAATATTTATAAATTTGCGGAATTAATTGTGACACGTTTTGAATCGGAACGCATGGTAATTGATATTTGGAAAGATACGGATAAAATTGTGGAAGATTTGCCAAGTGAACGTAAATTTTCTTTTAAATCAGGAGTAAATATTATGTTTGGATGCAATAATTTCTGTAGTTATTGTATTGTTCCATATGTGCGTGGGCGTGAAAGAAGCCGTAATCCAAAAGATATTATAAGAGAAATTGAACGATTGGTTGCAGATGGTGTTGTGGAAGTTATGCTTCTTGGACAGAATGTAAATTCTTATGGGAAAAATTTGGAAACTCCAATGACATTTGCGCAGTTATTGCAGGAAGTTGAGAAGATTGAAGGACTTAGAAGAATACGCTTTATGACTTCGCATCCGAAAGACTTGTCGGATGAATTGATTGAAGTAATGAAAAACTCTAAAAAGATTTGCAAACATTTGCATTTACCTGTGCAGTCGGGAAGTTCTCGGATTTTACAGAAGATGAATCGCCGTTATACAAAAGAACAATATTTAGAGTTGGTCAGAAAGATTAAAACGGCTATTCCCGACATATCTCTGACAACAGATATTATTGTCGGTTTTCCGGGGGAAACGGAAGAAGATTTCTTAGAAACAATGGATATTGTAAAGCAGGTTCGTTACGATAGTGCATTTACATTTATTTATTCAAAACGTACAGGAACACCTGCTGCCACAATGGAAAATCAGGTTGCGGAAGATGTTGTAAAAGACCGCTTTGATCGTTTGTTAAAAGAAGTACAGGAAATTTCAGCAGAAGTATGCAGCATACATACAGGAACAACACAAGAAGTTTTAGTAGAGTCATTAAATGATCATGATGCTTCTCTTGTGACTGGAAGATTAAGCAATAATATTTTAGTACATTTTCCGGGAAATGCAGACCTCATCGGTAAAATTGTTGATGTGAAATTAGAAGAGTGTAAAGGATTTTATTATATCGGTACAAGAGTGGAATAAGAAATAACTACCACCCATATTTTAAGAAGATACGTCCAAACTATTTACTAAGAACAATAAAGTAGATAGAAAGGGCGTTTTTCTTTGAAAAGAATAAGTGAATATTTATTTGTGTGGGCGTTAGGCGGAACAATCTATTATACATTTGAAGTATTTTTTCGGGGATTTTCTCATTGGACAATGTTTGTGCTGGGAGGAATTTGTGCAGTTTTCTGCGTATGGCAGGGATTAATGTTAAAATGGAGAGAGCCTTTATGGATACAGATAGTAAGGTGTACGATTTTTGTTGTTGCCAGTGAATTTATTACCGGAGTTGTTGTAAATAAATGGCTTGAATGGCAGGTTTGGGATTATACAGATCAGCCTTTTCAATTGTTTGGACAGATTTGCATTCCCTTTGCTATCATTTTTTCCGGTTTATGTGCGTTGGGAATAATCGGTGGCGGGTACTTTCTGTATTGGTTTTATAGGGAAGAAAAGCCGAATTTTCATGTATTATGAAAAATGGGAAACTTGAAAAGAACTTTGAAATTTGTTATGATTGATAAGATATGAACAAAATGGGGGAGTTCCCCGCAAAAATAAGGAGGAAATGGGAAATGTCTGAGTTGACTCCAATGATGCAACAATATGTTGAAACGAAAAAACAGTATCAAGACTGTATTTTATTTTATAGATTAGGAGATTTTTATGAGATGTTCTTTGATGATGCAATAACGGCATCGCAAGAACTGGAATTGACATTAACAGGAAAAAACTGTGGTTTGGAGGAGAGAGCTCCAATGTGCGGTATTCCTTATCATGCCGTAGAGGGATATTTGACAAGGCTTGTATCTAAAGGTTATAAGGTGGCTATCTGTGAACAGGTAGAAGACCCGAAAGTTGCTAAAGGAATTGTAAAACGTGAGGTTGTCCGTATCGTCACACCGGGTACAAACTTAAATACACAGTCGTTAGATGAATCGAAAAATAATTATATTATGTGTATTGTCTATATTGCAGACAGATACGGTTTATCGGTTGCGGATATTTCTACCGGAGATTATTTTGTCACGGAATTAGATACAGGAAGAAAACTTTTGGACGAGATTGCTAAATTTGCACCGTCAGAAATTATCTGCAATGAGCCTTTTTATATGAGTGGACTTGATATAGATGATTTGAAAAATCGCCTTGGAATAGCAGTTTACTCTCTCGATGCATGGTATTTTGATGACGCTATGTGCGAAAAAGTATTAAAAGAGCACTTTAAAGTAAGTTCACTTGAGGGATTGGGACTTGGTGATTATAACTGTGGCGTAATAGGAGCAGGTGCACTTTTAAAATATCTCTATGAAACACAGAAGACAACGCTCTCACATTTAACGGGAATTACCGGTTATACAACAGGAAAATATATGTTGCTTGACAGTTCTACAAGAAGAAATCTGGAATTGTGCGAAACACTTCGTGAAAAACAAAAAAGAGGTTCGCTTTTATGGGTTTTAGATAAAACAAAAACTGCCATGGGGGCGAGAACATTGCGAAGTTATGTGGAACAGCCTTTGATTAATAAAGAAGATATTCTTGACAGATTAGATGCAGTAGGAGAATTGAAGGATAACGCTATAGCCAGAGAGGAAATCCGAGAATATTTAACTCCGGTTTATGATTTGGAAAGATTAATCAGTAAGATTACATACCAGTCGGCAAATCCGAGAGATTTAACTGCTTTTCAGAGTTCCCTTGCCATGCTTCCGTATATTAAATATATTTTGTCGGATATGACTTCTCCGTTATTAGTGAAACTTCACGGTGAGTTGGATACATTGACGGATTTGTGTGAACTTGTACAAAGTGCAATTAAGGAAGAGCCGCCTCTTGCCATGAAGGAAGGAGGTATTATCCGTGATGGATACGATGAAGAGGTGGACAGACTTCGACGTGCCAAAACAGAAGGAAAGACATGGTTAGCTGAATTGGAGGCAGAAGAGCGGGAAAAAACAGGCATTAAAAATTTAAAGATTAAATATAACAAAGTGTTTGGTTATTATTTAGAAGTGACAAACTCTTATAAAGAACTTGTACCGGACTATTATACAAGAAAACAGACACTTGCAAATGCAGAGAGATATATTATTCCAAGATTGAAAGAACTGGAAGACACAATTTTAGGGGCGGAGGACAAACTGTATGCGTTAGAATATGAAATTTATTGCGAAATCCGTGATAAGATTGCAGATGAAGTCGTTCGTATACAAAAGACGGCAAAGTCAATTGCGAAAATAGATGTGTTTGCATCATTAGCGCTTGTTGCCGAAAGAAACAATTATGTACGCCCAAAGATAAATGAAAAAGGGGTTATCGATATTAAAAACGGACGTCACCCGGTTGTAGAAAAAATGATTCCAAATGATATGTTTATCGCAAACGATACGTTGCTGGATGACAAAAAAAATAGAGTGTCTATTATAACAGGGCCAAATATGGCAGGGAAATCAACATATATGCGTCAGACGGCTCTGATTGTTCTTATGGCACAGATTGGAACGTTTGTACCTGCCGAAAGTGCAAATATAGGAATTGTTGACCGTATTTTCACAAGAGTGGGGGCATCGGATGATTTAGCATCGGGACAGAGCACATTTATGGTGGAAATGACAGAGGTCGCTAATATCTTGCGAAATGCTACAAATAAAAGTTTACTTATTTTAGATGAAATCGGCCGCGGAACAAGTACGTTTGACGGATTGAGTATTGCGTGGGCGGTTGTAGAGCATATCAGCAATGCAAAACTTTTAGGGGCGAAGACTTTGTTTGCAACACATTATCACGAATTGACTGAACTGGAGGGCAAGATTGACAGTGTAAATAATTACTGCATCGCTGTAAAGGAAAAGGGAGATGATATTGTTTTCCTTAGAAAAATCGTAAAAGGCGGAGCGGATAAGAGTTATGGAATACAAGTTGCAAAATTAGCAGGAGTACCTGATACGGTTATTTCAAGAGCAAAAGAGATTGTCAGTGAATTGAGCGAAGCAGATATTACAACAAGAGTAAAAGATATTAAGATTCAGGGACAGGACTCAAAGGCAAGAACAAAGCAGAAAAAATATGACGAAGTGGATTTGGCGCAGATGTCTTTATTTGATACGGTTAAAGACGATGATGTGCTAAAAGAATTGGAAGAATTGGATGTAAGTCGTATGACACCTATGGATGCGTTGAATACGATTTATCGTTTGCAAAATAAACTGAAAAACAGATGGTAGAAGAAAAGGGGAAGATATATGCCGAATATTCAGGTGTTGGATCAGATTACAATTGATAAAATAGCGGCGGGGGAGGTAATAGAACGCCCAGCTTCCATTGTAAAAGAATTGGTGGAAAATGCGATTGACGCAAAGGCAACTGCTGTTACCGTAGAGATAAAGGAAGGTGGTATTTCTTTTATTAGAATAACGGACAATGGATGTGGTATTCCCAAAGAGGAAGTTGCCCTTGCTTTCTTGCGTCATTCTACAAGTAAGATACGTTCTGAAAAAGATTTGGCAACAGTTTCTTCCCTTGGATTTAGAGGCGAAGCACTTTCAAGTATTTCGGCGATTGCACAGGTAGAAGTAATTACGAAAACAAAAGAAAGTGATTTTGGAGTAAAATATACAATAGAAGGCGGTGTGGAGAAAGGTGTTGAAGACGTAGGAGCACCGGAAGGAACTACTTTTCTTGTTCATCAGATTTTTTATAATACACCTGCCCGCCGTAAATTTTTGAAAACGCCGATGACGGAGGCGAGCCATGTAAATGAACTAATGATACGTCTTGCATTATCCCATCCGGAAGTATCCGTTCAGTTTATTAATAATGGGCAGAGCAAGTTACATACATCGGGAAACGGTAAAGTAAAAGATGTTATTTACCATGTGTTTGGCAGGGAGATTGCCAATAATCTGTTAGAAGTTAATCGAGATGAAGGAAAAATACGTGTGAGTGGTTATATCGGAAAACCTCTTATTTCCAGAGGAAATCGCAATTACGAGAATTATTATATTAACGGCAGGTATGTAAAGAGTAACATTATTGCGAAAGCGATTGAAGATGGGTATAAAGATTTTACAATGCAGCATAAATATCCGTTTACAGTACTTCACTTCTGGCTGGATGGAAATGAAATTGATGTGAACGTACATCCGACAAAAATGGAACTTCGCTTCAGTCATCAGCAGGAAGTATATGATTTTGTTTATCGCACCGTGAAAGAAACACTTATAGAACCGGATTTGATTCCGCGGGTGGAATTATCAAAACCTGTAAAGGAAATGGCTGCACCTGAGAAAAAAGTTCCGGAAGTACATGATGAAGCATATTTTATGCGAAAGATGAAAGAACGTGTTGAATCTTATCATAGACAGGCATCACAGGCGGAAGTGAAAGATACGATGGAATTACATCGGGGAAATGCACAGATTGACAGAATTAAAGAGGCTGTTACTTACAATAAAAATCGTGAACGGGAAAAACAGAATATTCCTTCTGTTTGTGTACCTCAGACACCAACATCGGATATACAGAAAGAAATAAAAGCAGAACAGTTAAATTTTTTTGAAGAGAAGTTATTAACGAAAAAGGCAGTACAGGAGTATAAATTGATTGGACAGGTGTTCGATACATACTGGCTTGTGGAATTTCAGGAACAGTTATATATTATTGATCAGCACGCAGCACATGAAAGAGTATTATATGAAAAAACACTGCATGGTATGAAAGAAAGAACGTTTACTTCTCAATATTTAAGTCCTCCTATTATTTTAAATCTTTCCATGCAGGAGGCACATTTATTGACGGAGCATATGGATTTATTTACGAAAATCGGATTTGAGATAGAAAATTTTGGAGGAGATTCTTTTGCGGTGAGAGCAGTTCCCGACAATTTGTTTAGTATTGCAAAAAAAGAACTGCTGATGGAAATGCTAGATAGTCTTTCAGATGATATTACTTCTGCAGAAGCACCGGATATTATTGGTGAGAAAATTGCATCCATGTCCTGTAAAGCGGCGGTAAAAGGAAATGCAAAATTATCTGTAGCGGAGGTAAATACATTAATTGGGGAATTATTAGAGTTGGAAAATCCATATCATTGTCCGCATGGAAGACCGACTATTATTGCAATGACGAAGAAAGAGTTAGAGAAAAAGTTTAAGAGGATTGTTTAGAATGATGAAAAAGCCATTAATTATTTTGACGGGACCGACTGCGGTAGGGAAGACAAAGGCATCTATTAATCTGGCAAAAGCAATCGGCGGCGAGATTATTTCTGCGGATTCCATGCAGGTATATCGTCATATGGATATTGGTTCGGCAAAGATTACGCCGGAGGAAATGCAGGGAGTAAAGCATCATTTAATTGATGTATTAGAGCCGGATGAAGAATTTCACGTAGTTAAATTTCAGCGTTTGGCAAAAAAGGCGATGGAAGAAATTTATGCAAAAGGGAAAATACCTATTGTCGTAGGCGGAACCGGATTTTATATTCAGGCACTTTTGTATGACATTGATTTTACAGAGAATAACGAAGATACGGCGTATAGGCGGGAATTAGAACATATTGCCGATACAAAAGGAGCGGAATATCTCCACGAGATGCTAAAGGCAGTCGATGAAAAATCTGCACAAAATATTCATGCAAATAATGTAAAACGTGTAATAAGAGCGTTAGAGTTTTTTAAACAGACCGGACAGAAGATTTCAGAGCATAATGAAAAGGAAAGAGAAAAAGAATCGCCGTATCAATTTTGCTATTTCGTATTAAATGATATAAGGGAACATTTGTATAAACGAATTGAGTTACGCATTGATGAAATGCTTAAAGAAGGACTTGTTGCTGAAGTCGAGATGTTAAAGGAAAAGGGATATACGCGTGAAATGACTTCCATGCAGGGACTTGGATATAAAGAGATTTTGGATTACTTAAACGGCGTCTTCTCTCTTGAAGAGGCAGTTTATATTTTGAAAAGAGATACAAGGCATTTTGCAAAACGCCAGATTACATGGTTTAAGCGTGAAAAGGACGTTATTTGGATAAATAAAGATGAATTTGATTATGATGAGGAGAAAATTTTAGCATTTCTTCTTGAAAAGATAAAAGAAAGGATTGTACTTCCATGTTAGAAATAAAAACACAATACAAACAATTAGGAATTTCCGAAGAGGTATATGCTTTTGGAAAGAAAATAGAGGAGAAACTTACGGAGCGTTTTCAGAAGGTAGACGAGGTTGCTGAATTTAATCAGTTAAAAGTTATTCAGGCAATGCAGGACAGAAGAGTAAGTGAGGCGTGTTTCAATTATGCCAGCGGATATGGGTATAATGATTTAGGACGAGATACGCTGGAGGAAGTGTATGCGAGTGTATTTCACACAGAATCTGCTTTAGTAAGACCACAAATTACTTGTGGAACACACGCACTTGCACTTGCATTAAGTGCAAATTTAAGACCGGGTGATGAACTTTTATCTCCGGCAGGGAAACCATATGATACATTGGAAGAAGTGATTGGAATACGTGAATCAAAAGGCTCTCTTGCAGAATACGGAATTACTTATCGTCAAGTTGATTTGCTGGAAGACAGAACATTTGATTATGAAAATATAAAAAAAGCAATTACAGAGAAAACAAAACTGGTTACTATCCAGCGGTCAAAAGGCTATCAGACAAGACCGAGTTTTTCTGTTGCACAAATTGGTGAACTAATTACTTTTGTGAAGAAGATTAAACCTGATGTAATCTGTATGGTAGATAACTGCTATGGTGAGTTTGTAGAAACAATTGAACCAAGTGATGTGGGAGCAGATATGGTTGTCGGTTCACTTATAAAAAATCCGGGAGGTGGTCTTGCTCCAATTGGCGGATATATTGCGGGAAAAAATGAATGTATTGAAAATTGTGCCTATCGTCTTACTTCTCCGGGTCTTGGAAAAGAAGTCGGCGCTTCGCTTGGTGTTATGCAGTCGTTTTATCAAGGATTGTTTTTAGCACCGACAGTTGTAAGTGGAGCATTAAAAGGTGCTATATTTGCTGCAAATATATATGAAGAACTGGGATTTCCGGTTATTCCAAACGGAAGTGAAAGCCGTCATGATATTATTCAGGCAGTTGAGTTTGGAACGCCTGAGGGAGTGATTGCTTTCTGTCAGGGGATTCAGGCAGCAGCACCTGTAGACAGTTATGTTACTCCTGAGCCGTGGGCAATGCCGGGATATGACAGTGATGTAATTATGGCAGCAGGTGCGTTTGTGCAGGGGTCTTCTATTGAGTTAAGTGCGGACGGACCAATCAAACCTCCGTATGCAGTATATTTTCAGGGTGGTCTTACATGGACACACGCAAAATTTGGTATTTTAATGAGTTTGGAAAAATTGGTACAGGCGGGACTTGTGAAACTGCCTTAATGAAAGGATCGTATGAAAAAAAGTAAAAAAATTGTCGTTATTGGCGGAGGAGCATCGGGACTTGTTGCAGGTATTATTGCGGGAAGAAACGGAGCAGACGTGCTTATTTTAGAACATAAAGAAAAAGTGGGAAAGAAAATATTGGCAACCGGAAACGGCAGATGTAATTTTACAAATGAATACATGACAGAGAGTTGTTTTCGGAGTGAAAATAAGGAAAGAGTTGGTACTGTGCTGAATAAATTCGGTACACAGGAAACACTTTGTTTTTTTGAAACACTTGGTATTCTTCCTAAAAATAAAAATGGATATTACTATCCGAAATCCAATCAGGCAGCGGCAATTTTAGATGTGCTTAATATGGAGTTGAAGCGGCAGCGGGTAGAAATCATATGCAATAGTCATGTAACGAAAATAACGAAGGCAAAACAATTTAAGATTGTTTCATCTACAGGTATATATATGGCAGATTCCGTTATTCTTGCAACGGGAGGAAAAGCAGCAGCATCTCTTGGATCTGACGGCAGCGGATACAGTCTGGTAAAGGAGTTTTGTCATACAATAGCCCCTGTTGTGCCGGCGCTTGTACAGTTACATGGGAATGGAACGTTTTTCAAGCAGATTGCAGGAGTTAGGGCAGATGCAAAAATTTCGCTCTATGTAGATAACAGATTATGTGGAGAAGATACGGGAGAGGTACAGTTTACGGACTATGGCATATCAGGAATTCCTGTTTTTCAAATCAGCCGTTTTGCTTCTCTTGCACTTTACCGGAAGAAAATACCTAAAGTAAGGCTAGACTTTTTTCCTGAATTTACAAGAGAAGAACTGTCAACGCTTTTTGAAAATAGAATTCGACAGAATGCTGAAAAGAAGGCAGGAGAATTTCTTATAGGAATGCTAAATAAGAAACTGATGCCGATTTTACTTCGAGCGTCAGGAGTAAGAGAAAGAACTATTATTTCTGAAGTAGAAAAAGAGAGAGTGGAACGTCTGATTGACAAATGTAAGGGATTTGAGATAGAAATTACGGAAACAAATTCTTTTGAGCAGGCGCAAGTTTGTGCAGGCGGTGTTCGTCTGAACGAGATAGATATAAATACAATGGAATCTTTATATGAAAAAGACCTGTATATTACCGGAGAACTTTTGGACGTGGATGGTATTTGTGGCGGCTATAATTTGCAGTGGGCGTGGGCAACCGGATATTTAGCGGGAGAAAATGCGGCGAAAGGGAAAAAATATGATTAGAATTCATCAAATAAAATTACCGATTACACATACGCAGGAAGAATTGAAAAAGAAAATCGGAAAAATGCTGCGTATATCTGTTTCGGATATAAAAAAAGTGAAAATTGTTAAACAGTCTATTGACGCACGAAAAAAACCGCAGATTTTTTACACATACACAGTGGATGTGACGGTTTCAAGTGAAAAAAATATTTTGCGTAAAGTAAAAGATAATCAGATTATGCCTTCACCGTCTGTTAAGTATCATTTTTGTCCGAGCGGAAAGATTTCTATGCGACATCGTCCGATTATTATCGGAAGCGGACCGGCAGGGCTTTTTTGTGCATATATGCTTGCTCTTTACGGTTATCGTCCGGTTTTATTGGAGCGTGGAGCAGAGGTGGATGAAAGAATAAAGGATGTAGAAACATTTTGGAAAACAGGTAAATTAAACCCTGTGTCTAATGTGCAGTTCGGTGAAGGCGGTGCAGGTACATTTTCGGATGGTAAGTTAAATACGCTTGTTAAAGATTCCTTTGGGAGAAACCAAAAAGTTTTAGAGATTTTTGTAAAGCATGGAGCACCGGAGGATATTTGCTATACAAATAAAGCCCATATCGGAACAGATATTCTTATAGATGTAGTAAAAAGAATGCGCCAGTCTATTATTTCATATGGTGGTGAGGTACGTTTTCATAGTCAGGTAACAGATATTTGCATAGAAGATAAAAAAGTAGTTTCTTTGACTGTCAATGGAGAAGAAAAAATTCCATGTGAAACAGTTGTGCTTGCTATCGGACACAGTGCCAGAGATACATTTGAAATGTTATATAAGAGAAATGTGCCAATGGAAGCAAAGGCTTTTGCCGTTGGTGTACGTGTAGAACATTTACAGTCTATGATTAATTTCTCTCAATACGGCATGGAGAAAAATCCTTTGCTTTCTGCAGCATCGTATAAGGTAGCGGAACAATTGGAAAACGGAAGAGGGGTGTACTCTTTCTGTATGTGTCCGGGAGGATATGTGGTAAATGCTTCTTCGGAAGAAAATCGTTTAGCTGTCAATGGAATGAGTTATCACAGTAGAGATGGGAAGAATGCAAACAGTGCAATTATAGTTACGGTAACTCCAGAAGATTACGGTGGAATAAACGCTCTTTCAGGAGTGGAATTTCAGAGAAAACTGGAAGAGAAGGCATATCAATTGGCGGGAGGTAAAATTCCTGTGCAGCGTTATGAAGATTTTTGTAAAAATCAGGTATCTTCTCATTTTGGAAAAGTGACACCATCAATGAAGGGGAATTATGATTTTGCTAATGTCAGATCTATCTTTCCTGAAGAAATTGCCTTATCTATTGAGGAGGGTATCAAAAAATTTAACAACAAAATTCGAGGATTTTCGCAGGAAGACACATTGCTTTCAGGTGTGGAAAGCAGAACGTCTTCTCCGGTAAGAATAAAAAGGGGAGAAGGACTAATGAGCGAAATCGCAGGGCTTTACCCTTGTGGCGAGGGAGCAGGATATGCGGGTGGAATCACTTCTGCAGGAATGGACGGATTAAAGGTAGCGGAAGAAATCGCAAAAATTCACCGTGCATTCGACTAAATTCGCCCTTCTTCAGAAAAATTTAATTTGTTGGGTGTATACACCGATTTTAAAGTATGCTAAAATAAATCTTGTGTCGTAATGAGTCTATAATTAAAATGAGTCAAACAAAGAAAATTAAAGATATGATAGAAGAAGAACGTCCATATGAGAAATGCGAACGTTTAGGCGTGAGTAGTTTGACAGACATTGAACTTTTAGCAGTCTTGTTGAGAAACGGAGCAATCAACAGTAATTCTCTTGAACTGGCAAGACGCATTTTATATCCTTTGAATCAAAGAGGGGGACTTATCAATCTACATCAATACTCTTTGACACAACTTAAGAAAATTCACGGAATTGGACGTGTAAAGGCACTTCAGATAGTTTGCATTGTGGAATTGAGCAAAAGACTTTCCAAAGCCTCCGCAATCAAAGGTCTTGATTTTTCATCTGCCGCAAAGATTGCAGAGTATTATATGGAAGACCTGCGGCATCATCAGCAGGAACATATGAAACTTCTAATGTTAAACACAAAAGCGAGATTAATAGGAGAAACGGATATTTCAAAAGGAACGGTGAATGCATCTTTAGTATCTCCACGCGAACTGTTTATTGAGGCTCTGCAAAAGAATGCTGTATCTATTATATTATTGCACAATCATCCAAGCGGTGACCCGACTCCAAGTAAAGAAGACATTTTAATTACAAAAAGGATAAAAGAGGCAGGCAATTTAATTGGGATTGAATTGCTTGACCATATTATTATTGGGAATAACTGTTATACCAGTTTGGCGGAGAAAAATCTGGTATAACTTATTGAGAGGAAATAGAATGCTAGGGAATATATATGGATTAGACCTGGGAACATATGAAGTTAAAGTTTATGACAAAAAAAAGGATACGATTTGGACAGAAAAAAATGCGATTGCCATTGAAAATGAGGATACCATTTTTTCTGTAGGCGATGAGGCGTATGAGATGTATGAGAAAGCGCCGGATAATATAGAAATTGTCTTCCCTATGAAAGAGGGAGAAATTTCTCATTTTAATGATTTACAGTATCTGTTACAAAATCTGTTGAAAAAGGGCAAAAGATTTGCACGCGGTTCTAAATATATGATTGCTGTTCCGACAGATGTTACGGAAGTACAGAAACGAGCTTTTTTTGATTTAGTTATTCATTCAACGGCTAAGGCAAAGGAAGTTAATATTGTAGAACGCGGTATTGCAGATGCAGTGGGAATAGGATTGGATGTGCAGAACGAAAAAGGTATTTTTATTGCTAATTTCGGGGGAGAAATCACAGAATTGTCAGTCTTATCCTATGGCGGCCTTGTTTTAAACAGGATAGTTAAAGTCGGCGGAGTAACATTAGATGAAGCAATTGTCAATCGTGTTCGTCATAATCATGACTTTCTTATAGGAAGGCTGACGGCAGAAACACTTAGAAAGGAATTTGGTATTTTCGATGACGCAAGTGACCATACCCTTTCCGTTGCAGGAAGAAATTTGATTTCAGGTGTTCCAACACAATATGATGTTTCCATCAGTCTTGTGAGGGCAGCCATAAAAGAATCACTTGAGGAGATAAGCCGTTCCATAAAATCTCTGATTGAAAGGACTCCGCCGGAAGTATTGACGGAGGTAAAGAAAAAGGGAATATATATGACGGGAGGACTTGCAAATTTGCGAGGACTTGCAACGTATATGGAAGGAGCAACGGGATTAAAAGTAACATTAGCAAAAAATCCTGAGTTGAGTGCAGTCAATGGACTGAAAAAAATAATTTTATCAAAAGAGTTACAAAAATTGGCATATTCAATGCTTGATGAAAATTTTAGGTGGATGAGATAATATGAAAGGAAAAAATCAACTATCAGTACCAAGTAAATATTGGTTATTAATTATTACAACAATCTGTATCATTTTTATCGGGTTGTCCTTAGTTTCGGATAAAGCATCCGGACCTCTTAAAATAGTTGCAGATTATACGGTTGTACCTATGCAAAAAGGAATTAACAGGGTAGGAATGTACCTGAGTGATTTAACAGAGAACTTTGATACATTACAGGATGTAAAAGCGGAAAACAAATCGTTGAAAAAGAAGGTGGATTCCCTGACAATTGCTAATAATCGTTTGCAGCAGGATAAATATGAATTGGAAAGACTGCGTGAGTTATATAAGTTAGACCAGACATATTCGGATTATGAAAAGATTGGAGCTCGCGTTATCGGAAATAATGGAAGCAATTGGTTTAGTACCTTTACCATTGATAAAGGAAGCGAAGATGGAATTAAAGTAGATATGAATGTTATCGCAGGTGCAGGGCTTGTCGGTATTGTTACGAAAGTAGGACCGCATTCGTCAGAAGTGCGTGCAATTATTGATGACCAAAGTAATGTGAGTGGTATGGTATTATCTACATCAGATACCTGTGTAGTGCGTGGGGATTTGAAACTGCTTGCGGATGGGCGTATCCGTTTTGAACAACTTGCTAACAATAATACTAAAATTAAAGAAGGAGAACAGGTTGTCACTTCTCAAATCAGTTCAAAATATGTGCAGGGTATCCTTATCGGATATATTAGTGAAATTAATGTAGATGACAACAACTTAACACGCTCAGGTTATATTACGCCTGTTGTGGACTTTAAGAAACTTCAGGAAGTGCTTGTTATTACTTCTACGAAGAAAGATTTAGTTCAGAAAAAGAAGTAAGGAGAGAAGACTAATGAAGATAAAAAGAAAAATTATAACTCTTTTCATTATTGTAGTTTGCTTTTTACTTGAAACAACAGTCTTTCCAAGTTTTTCATTGGCTGGCATCACACCTAATCTTCTCGTTGTGATTGTTTCTTCATTTGGATTTATGCGTGGTAAAAATGAAGGAATGGTTGTGGGATTTATATGCGGATTAATGATAGATGTATTTTTTGGGTTACAAGGTGTAATCGGTTTTTATGCTTTGATTTATACACTTATCGGTTATGTAAACGGTTTCTTTAAACGTTTATTTTATGATGAAGACATTAAACTTCCTTTAGCATTGATTGCAGGTAGTGAATTATTATATGGTCTTATTATTTATGTATGCGTCTATCTAATGAGAAGTAAATTTGATTTTATTTATTACTTGTTGCATATTATTATGCCGGAACTGATGTATACTATTTTAGTAACTTTAGTGTTGTATCAAATTATTTTACACATTAACCGAAAACTTGAAACCGAAGAGAAAAGGAGTGCAAGTAAATTTGTTTAATCGGATAAAAGAGGCAATTAGTGGAGTGATGAAATCCAGATTGTTCATTGTCATTATTGTATTTTTTATTATGTTTGGTATACTGGTTCAGAGATGTTTCAGTCTACAGATTGTAAATGGACAGGACTATTTGGATAACTATAAATTACAGATACAAAAGACGAGAGAAGTGCAGGGAACCAGAGGAATTATTTATGATAGAAATGGACAGGTTCTGGCGGAAAATAAACTGGCATATACGGTAACTATTGAAGACAACGGTACTTATGAAGATAAGGAAGAAAAAAATAAAAAGATTAATCAGACAATCGAAAGAGTTATTGGAATTATAGAAAAAAACGGTGATTCTATTATCAATGATTTTGGAATTGTTTTAGATGAAAATAACGAATACAGTTTTCTGCATCCGGAAGGAACATCAAGAATGCGTTTTATTGCGGATGTATACGGGAAAGCGAAGATTGGTGATTTAAAAGAACAACAGAAAAGGTCTACACCGAATGACATTATTAAATATCTTTGTGAAGATGATTCATATGGATACGGAATTAAACGTAAGAACTATAGCAAAGAAATGGTTCTGAAATTGATAAACGTCCGCTATGCGATGGGATTGAACAGTTTCCAAAAGTATATTCCGACGACAATTGCTTCGGATGTCAGTAATGAAACAGTGGCAGCAATTATGGAAAATTTAGATTCATTGCAGGGAGTAGACATTCAGGAAGATTCTCTGCGTTATTATCCGAATAGTAAGTATTTTGCTTCTATTTTAGGATATACAGGAAAAATTTCTACAGAAGAGTATGATAATTTTAAGGCAGAAGGAAAAGACTATTCTAAAACGGATATTATAGGAAAAGCAGGATTAGAACAGTCTATGGATTCCGTTTTACAGGGAAAAAACGGTAAAGAAGTTCTTTATGTAAATAATGTAGGGAAAATTATTGAGAGAGATAAAACGACAAAAGCAGAGGCGGGAAATAATCTGTACTTATCTATTGATAAAAACCTTCAAATTGCTACTTATAAAATTTTGGAAGAACAGTTAGCAGGTATTATTCTTGCCAATATGAAAAATACAATGAATTTTGAGAAACGTCCCGGAACACAGGATGTAAAAGTACTTCCGTTTGATGATGTTTTAAATTCTTTCTTTGCAAATAATATTTTAGACATCAAACATTTTTCGGAAAAAGATGCAAAACCTAGAGAAGCAGCGGTTTATCAGAAGTTCGTAAAGAGAAAAGAAGTTATGCTGAACCGTATTACAGAGGAATTGAACTCTTCTTCGGCAAAACCGTATAAAAATCTTTCTAAAGAAATGCAGGCATATATGAGTTATATTGCAAATGATGTGCTGACAAAAAATACAGGCATCTTAGTAAAAGATAAGATTGACACAGATGATAAAACATACAAGGCATGGAAAGAAGATGACAGTATCAGTTTAAGAGAATATTTACAGTATGCAATCTCTAAAAACTGGGTGGATACTTCAAAACTTCAGGATTATATTGAAGGAAAAGGCGATTATTCTGATGCCAATGAAGTGTATGAAGGAATTATTTCTTTCCTCAAAGAGTATCTGTCTGCCAACATGGGATTTGACAAACTTATTTACAAATATATGATTAAAGACGGAACGGTTACCGGCAAAGAAATTTGTCTGATGTTATATGAACAGGATGTTTTAAAATATGATGAAAAGCAGGTAAATGCTTTGAATGCCGGAACAGTAAATGCGTATGACTTTATCCGTGGAAAGATTAAATCGTTGGAAATTACTCCGGGGCAATTAGGGCTTGAACCTTGTACTGCTTCAGCGGTTGTTACAGATGTAAATACAGGTGCTTTATTAGCCTGTGTTTCTTATCCTGGATATGATAACAACCGACTTGCAAATACAATGGATTCTGAATATTATAATGAATTAGTTACGGGGTTATCAAGACCTCTCTATAACAATGCAACGCAGGAAACAACGGCTCCAGGTTCTACATTCAAACCGATTTCGGCTGTTGCAGGCTTGACAGAAGGAGTAATTACAAGCGGAACAACATTTACCTGTACAGGTAAATTTACAAAAATTACGCCAAGTCCAAAATGTTGGATTTACCCGGGGTCACACGGCGGCTTAAACATTACAGGTGCCATTTCTCATTCGTGTAACGTTTTCTTTAGTGAAATGGCATATAGAATGAGTATGGATGAAAAAGGTAATTACTCAAGTAAAAAAGGTACTGAAATTTTAGCCAAATATGCAAAAATGTTTGCATTAGATCAAAAGTCGGGGATTGAAATTCCTGAATCAGAGTCTAATATTTCTACTGAAGATGCCGTGCGTTCTGCTTTTGGACAGGGTACAAACAATTATACTGTCACACAACTTTCACGTTATGTATCATCAGTAGCAAATAAAGGCACGGTTTATGATTTGACTTTGCTGAACAAAGTAGAAACAGTTGATGGTAAGACAGTGAAAAAATATGAGCCAAAAGTAAATAATGAAATAAAAGAGGTTTCAAATACAACATGGAATCTTGTCCATCAGGGAATGGAAGATATGATATCTTCAAGCAGTGTTTTCAAATCTCTGAAGAAATCTAATTTTAAAATGTCGGGTAAAACAGGTACTGCACAGCAGAGTAAACTGCATCCGGATCATGCTTTATTTGTAGGTTTTGCACCAAGTGAAGCGCCGGAAATCAGCGTTGCTATTCGTATCGCAAACGGTCATAAATCGGCATTTGCCGCTGAAATCGGGCGTGATATTGTAAGATATTACTTCAACTTAGCAGACAGTTCGGAGATTATTCATAACGGAGCATCTTCTGTAACATCTGCGACAGTAGGAGATTAATTTAAAGGGGTGAGAATAAAATGAATCGCTTAGTTACGATTAAAAGTAACAAGTACGGCCTCTTAATTCGACTGCATCCGGAAGCGCCTTTTCAGGAACTTTTGGATGAGGCAGGTCGGATTTTCAGTGATACGGTTAAATTTTTTCATCATGCAAAATTAGCCGTTTCATTTGAAGGGCGTATTCTCACAAAAGATGAAGAACATCAATTAATTGAGATGATTTCCAAAACCGCTCAAATTGAAATTGTATGTATAATAGACAATGACAGAAAACGCGAGCAAATGTACAAAAGATATGTGGAGGAAAGTCTTATGGAGGAAAGTCTAAAAGACGGATTATTCTGTAAGGGTACTCTTCACAAAAAACAGGTGTTAGAATCTGAAAAAAGTGTTGTGCTTTTAGGAGATGTGGAGGCAGGTGCAACGATTGCCGCTAAAGGAAATATAGTTGTGCTTGGTGCATTGAAAGGAAATGCTTATGCGGGAGTTACAGGAAACCGTAATTCTTTTGTTTTTTCTCTTTCCATGCAGCCGCATCAATTGAAGATAGGAAATTTAGCGGCACAGCAGGATATGGTAACTAAAAATGAATATATGTCTATGATGCCTCAGATTGCAATGCAAAATGGAGAAAATATTACGTTTCAGTCTATATTTGATGATGAGGCTTACATACAGGAGGAATTAAAATGGGCGAAATTATTGTAGTAACATCAGGAAAAGGCGGTGTAGGAAAGACTACTACAACTGCAAATATCGGTGTTGGATTGGCGAAACTGAATAAAAAAGTAATTGTTATCGACACAGATCTAGGATTAAGAAATTTAGATGTCGTTATGGGACTTGAAAACCGTATTATTTATAATCTTGTAGATGTTATTGAAGGAAATTGTCGGTTAAAACAGGCTTTGATTAAAGATAAGCGATATGAGGAACTGTATCTTCTTCCGTCTGCACAAACGAAAGATAAGACGGCTATTTCGCCGGAACAGATGAAGAAACTGACAGCAGAACTAAAAGAAGAATTTGATTTTGTTTTGCTTGACTGTCCGGCAGGAATTGAACAGGGCTTTCAAAATGCGATTGCAGGGGCAGACAGAGCGATTGTAGTTACAACGCCGGAAGTGTCAGCCATTCGTGATGCAGATCGTATTATTGGTTTGCTTGAACAAAACCATATTAAGCAGTTGGATTTGATTATTAACAGGATTCGTATTGATATGGTAAAAAGAGGAGATATGATGTCGGTAGAGGATGTGACGGAAATACTTGCAATCCACTTATTAGGTGCTATTCCAGATGATGAAAATATAGTTATTTGCACAAATCAAGGAGAAGCGGTTGTGGGTGGAGAAAGTCTTTCCGGACAGGCATATGAGAATATTTGTCACCGTATTGTAGGAGAAGAAGTTCCTTTGTTAGATTTAGATGAGCATAAAGGCTTTTTCAAAAAACTTGCCAATCTCTTTCAGAAAAATTAGGAGGTTGGAAAATGAATGTATTTGAATCAGGACAGAAGAAAAACTCTGTTGTCATTGCAAAGGACAGGCTGAAAGTGCTTTTAATTTCCGACAGAGTAAATTGTACACCCGATACATTCGAAAAATTACGAAATGAACTATATTTAACAGTTTCAAAGTACATAGAAGTATCCCCGGAAATTTTTGATGTGGAAATTACGCAGTCAAATATTTCAATTAGATTAACGGGGGAATGTAATTAACTGGAGGATAAACAGTGAAATTAATGAAAAATTATCAACTTAAAAATTTGAAAATTTCTCTGATTGTACTTGTCTTGGCAATCTCCACAATAGGAATACTTGTTGTGGGGAGTGCTAAGCCAAGTTATCAGGGAAAGCAAATCATGGGAGTGTTTTTGGGCGTTATCGCCATGCTTATCGTTTCTATGATAGATTATAACTGGCTCTTAAATTTCTCATGGATTATGTATGCCATTAATGTAGGACTATTGGTTCTTGTTAAATTAATCGGTAAGGAAGTAAATGGGGCGCAGAGATGGATTGACTTGAAAGTTATCAGTGTACAGCCATCTGATCTGACAAAAATCTTTATGATTATATTTTTTGCGAAATTTTTGATGGATCATGAGGATGATTTGAACGAACCGAAAAATATTATTAAGGCAGTATTTTTAATTTTGCCTTCGCTTGTTTTAATTGTCGCACAGCCTAATTTATCGAATACGATTTGTGTTGCAACACTTTTTTGCGTATTAATGTTTATTGGTGGCTTGAGTTATAAGTTTATTAGGAATGTACTTTTAATCGCAGTTCCTTTGGTAGTTATCTTTTTAGTCATTGCGGTACAGCCAAATCAGAAGTTGCTTAAACCATATCAACAGAAACGTATTCTTTCATGGCTTGAACCGGATAAATATGCCGATCAGGAAGCATATCAGCAGATTAACTCCCTTATGGCAATCGGTTCCGGACAGGCAACGGGAAAAGGGTTGAATAATAAAGGAACAACTTCCGTAAAAAACGGTAATTTTATTTCAGAACCGCAGACAGACTTTATTTTTGCCATTATCGGAGAAGAATTAGGGTTTGTTGGATGTTGTATCACAATAATTTTGTTGTTATTAATCGTAATACAATGTATAATAATAGGTACGAAAGCACAAAATTTGGCAGGGCAGATTATTTGCGGAGGAGTAGCCGCACTAATAGGAATACAAAGTTTTATCAATATTAGTGTGGCGACAAGAATTTTCCCAAATACAGGTATTCCTTTACCATTTGTCAGTTACGGATTAACATCTCTGGTAACTTTCTTTATTGGAATAGGATTAGTGCTGAATGTTGGTTTACAACCGAAAAAATATTAGTTAGGAGTGATTTACAAATGAATATCGGATTAATCGCACACGATGCGAAGAAGACTCTGATGCAGAACTTTTGTATTGCATATCGTGGCATTTTGAAGAAACATAATTTATTTGCAACAGGGACAACAGGGCGTTTGATTGAAGATGTCACTATTTTAAATATTACAAAATATCTTGCAGGGCCTCTTGGAGGAATGCAGCAATTAGGTGCTCAAATTGCACAGAATGATATTGATGCTTTGATTTTTCTTCGTGACCCGATGAATGTAAAACCACATGAACCGGATGTGAATGACGTTGTACGTTTATGTGATATGCACAATATCCCAATTGCAACAAATGTTGCTACAGCAGAGATTTTAATTTTAGCAATAGAGCGAGGAGATTTGGATTGGCGTGAAATGTATAGGTAAATGTATCAAAATATTCTTATGCGGAGTGTTATGTTCTTCACTGCTTATCGGTTGTACTTCTTCAGAAAAGAATCTGGCAGAGTATGAAAGTAGAGAATATAAAAAGACGATGTATAAAGCCGAAGGATTTGCAGAGAAGCTTTGCGTGAATTCTAATGAGGATATTTCTTATAAATCAGTTAATACGGATATGGCATTAAGCGCTGCCGGATTATTTAGCCTTAATGATGAAGAAGTATTGTATGGACGAAATATTTACAAAAAGATTTATCCGGCAAGTACAACAAAAATTTTAACCGCTTTAGTCGCTTTGAAATACGGTGATTTAGACGATGTGGTAACTGTTTCCAAAACGGCAACAAAATTTCCTCCTGCCGCTTCTTTATGTGGAATAAAAGAGGGGGATAAACTGACTTTAAGAGAGTTATTGTACGGTCTTCTCATTCCATCGGGAAATGACGCTGCTGTAGCCATTGCAGAACATATTTCAGGAAGTGTAGAAAACTTTGCAAAATTAATGAATAAAGAGGCGTATGATATTGGTGCTACTCATACACATTTTGTCAATCCGCATGGTTTACATGACGATAATCATTATACGACGGCATATGATTTATATCTCATTTTTAATCAGTGTATTCAGTATGATGAGTTTATTAAAATTGTATCAGAAATCAAACATGATATGCCTGTTACAAATGCAGACGGTACGGCTCACACAGTGCAGTTGGAAACAACAAATCTTTATGGATTGGGTGAGGCAGAGAAACCAGAGCATTTGACTGTAATCGGAGGAAAAACAGGTAATACAGGGGAAGCAAAAAGATGTCTGATTCTGCTATCGAAAAATGGACAGGGGTATCCTTACGTTTCTATTGTTATGGGGGCAGAAACAAAACCTCTCGTATATGAAAATATGAATAAAATGCTTAATGCAGTTTCAGAATAAGTAAAGGGAGGCAAAAGACCTCCCTTTGTTTGTTACTTTACATTTCTTTAATTCGTCCATATAAACTGATTAAATATAAACCGCAAAGCCCGATAATCGTATATACTGCTCTGGAAAGGAAAGATAACTCTCCAAATAAGAACGCAACAATATCAAATTGGAAAATTCCGATTAAAAGCCAGTTAATCGCACCTACGATAACCAAAGTAAGTGCAGTATTATCAAACCATTTCATGTAATTTCCTCCTTATTCATGATGTGAGTAGTATGTACAGGAAATAAAAATTTATACATAGAGGATTGAATGATGAACGAAAAAATTTTATATAATAAATATTCCGATTATTTAAAAGAAAAATATGGAGAAAAGGTATATAAACTTCCTGTCAATCTGCCCCTTACCTGTCCAAACAGAATAAATGGACATGGGTGCAGTTTCTGTGCAGATGTAGGGACAGGATTTGAGGCAATGCAGTCATCTATATCTGTTACAGAGCAATTGAAAAAAACAAAAGAGTACATTGCAGGAAGATATCACGCAAAGAAATTTATTGCATATTTCCAAAACTACACAAACACATATATGCCTTTAGATACATTCAAAAAATATATATTAGAGGCAGTTAAGGTTGAAGATATTGTGGAAATTTCCATCTCCACAAGACCCGACTGTGTGAGGGAAGAATATCTTCAATTTTTGAAAACAGTACAAGAAACGTATCACATTTCCATACATCTGGAATTAGGATTGCAGACGGTAAATTATCATACGCTTGATTTTATATCGAGAGGACATGGACTTGCAGAATATATTGACGCTGTAAAAAGAATACAGAAATACGGTTTTTCCATCTGTACACATTTAATTCTAAACCTGCCACATGATACGCTGCGGGATACGGTTGAAACAGCAAAAGTAATGTCGGCGTTGAAGATAGATATTGTGAAACTACATTCGCTTTATATACCAAAAAACACACCATTGTGTGAGGCTTATGAACATGGTACAATTACTTTATGTTCCAAAGAAGAATATATAGAGCGACTTGCAGTTTTTTTGGCTTATTTAAGTCCCGATATTATTGTAGAACGCCTATTCAGTCGTGTTCCCGAAAAAGATGCAGTATTTTCAAATTGGAATACAAGCTGGTGGAAATTACAGGATGAAACATTGGCATATATGGAAGAAAAAGGGTATTATCAGGGGAAATTTTATAATTACTTAAACGGAGCTGCATTAAACAGTCTGTAAACAGGAGGCTTTTATTTTGGCAGAGAATAAAAAAATATTAGTTTATCGAAAAAAATGGAAAATGAATATAGGTATCGTGTTGTTTGGTATTTTATTTATTTATCTCATTATTTTGATTATTTCTTATGTCACAAGAGATAAAGTATCAACATATGAAGTACATATGGGCACAATATTAAATGATGAAAGTTATACTGGAATAGCGATACGGGAGGAAAAAGTGATTTCTGCTGAGAAAAGCGGATATGTAAATTATCCTTCTACAGAGAATAAAAAAGTGAAATTAGGGGCGAATGTATGTGTAATATCTCCAGAGAAATTTTCTAATCAAAATAGTGGAAATACTTCAAGTGAAAATCCGACGAAAGAATTGACAGAGGAGCAGCAAAATTCTCTCGGTCTTACGGTAAGGTCTTTTACAGATAATTTTACGGATTCCGGTTTTTCAGAAGTGTATTCTTTCAAAGATTCGGTAAAGAATACATTGGCTGATTTTTCTTCTCCAAATTCAAGCAGTGTATTTGATACGATATTGGACAACCATTCGGAAAACGTTTTACTTCAAAGTATGGATGACGGTGTTATTGCTTATGAAACGGATGGTTATGAATCCTTTACGGAGGATCAGGTTACAGCAGCCAACTTTGATAAAGAAAAATATTATGCAAAAGAATTACAGAATAATATGAAAGTTTCTGTCGGGGAACCTATATATAAATTAATCACCTCAGAAGACTGGTCCGTAGTTGTGCCGATTACGGAGAAGACGGCTGAAGAATTAAAAGACAGAGCAAGTGTTACTGTTCGGTTTTTAAAAGATAATCAAGAAATGGTTGGAACTCTCTCCATCAGAAAACAAGGTGAACAGTACATGGTATATCTTCATTTTGCAGATGGAATGATACGATATGCAGACGAACGTTTTCTTGATTTAGAATTAATTATTACAGATTATACAGGACTGAAAATTCCAAAATCTGCCATTGTGAAGAAGCCTTTTTTTATTGTACCGACAGAGTATGTTACAAAAGGTGGAAATAGTGACGAAGCAGGTGTATTAAGGAGAATGAAAGATAATCAAAATTCAACAGAATTTGTTCCGTTGAATATATATTACACAAAAGATAATTTGGCTTATTTTGATTTATCGGAATTAAATGAAGGAGATATTCTTATTAAACCGGATTCTAATATGACATATGTGGTTGGCGAGCAGAAAAAACTAACCGGAGTTTATCAGATTAATAAAGGATATACGGTATTTAAGCAAATCCAAATTCTTTGCGAAAGTAAAGAATACTATATTGTTCAGGCAAAAAATGAATTTGGCTTATCAAATTATGACCATATTGCATTAGAAAGTGAAAATGTAAAAGAAAACGATATTATTGCACAGTAGGAGTAAAAAAATGTTAAAAGATAATCTGAACCATGTTATAAAAAATATTTATGAAAGTTGTAATGAAAAAGGGTTAGATAAAGAAAATATAACTTTAATAGCAGTGAGTAAAACAAAGCCTGCAGAAATGATACAAGAACTGTATGATGCCGGATGCAGAAATTTCGGAGAGAACAAAGTACAGGAACTTGTTGATAAATATGAGGTATTACCAAAAGATATTCAATGGCATATGATTGGACATTTACAGCGAAATAAGGTGAAATATATTGTAGATAAAGTGTCACTGATTCATTCGGTGGATTCCTTTCGGCTTGCTGAAATGATTGAAAAGGAAGCCGAAAAGAAAAATTGTGTTGTTAATATTTTGATTGAAGTCAATATGGCAAAAGAAGAGAGCAAATATGGTGTTTATCCGGAAGATGTGGAGAAACTTTTAAGAGAAATAAGTTCACTTTCTCATATACGCGTAAAAGGATTAATGACTGTTGCACCAAATGTAAAAAAATCAGAAGAAAATCGAGAAATTTTCACTAAAATGAAGAAATTATCTGTTGACATTGCAGAGAAAAACATTGATAATATTACTATGAGCATTCTTTCCATGGGAATGAGCAATGATTATACTATAGCAGTCGAAGAGGGAGCAAATATGGTTCGTGTAGGTACATCTATCTTCGGTGCTAGAAATTATAATATAGAATAAGAAACGTAAGGAGAGTACATAGTAATGGGTGTTTTAGACAAATTTTTAAATATTATGAAATTAGATGACGAATATGATGAAGAGGAAGATTTCTTAAGCGAAGAGGAAGAATTTGAGGAATACGAAGAAAAGCCGAAAAAGTCTTTCTTTAAGAAAGAAAAGGAAGAGTTTGAAGATTTTGATTTGCAGGGAGAAAACAAGGCAAAGCAATCCTCTGTATCCAATCATACAAATAATAAGGTGACACCAATGCGTCAGCCGAATGGAAAGAGAGCAGCAAGTATGGAAGTATGCGTAATTAAACCGACCGCAGTAGATGATGCAAGAGAAATTACAGAAACTCTATTAAGTGGCAGAACAGTTATTTTGAATTTAGAGGGAATTGATTTGGAAGTTGCACAGCGTATTATTGACTTTACTTCAGGTGCGACATATGCTATCAGCGGAAACTTACAGAAAATCTCTAACTACATTTTCTTAGTAACACCTACAAATGTAGAAATTTCCGGAGATTTGCAGGATTTATTAAATACATCTTTTGATGTACCATCAATTCGAACAAGATTTTAAGGACAGTAATATGCAGAAAGAAGAGATTGTACTACAAAAAAGACTGTTGGAATTATCAAGGGTGGCATACCAGAAAGGAATTGTCACTTATTCCGATTTTTTAAATCTCAATGAATTGAATATTTTACACACAACACCAAAAAATGAGTTTTTTACACAGTATGAAACATTTGGAGGGTATAGTGATTCAGAGCGTCAGATGGTTGCTTTTCTACCTGATGCTCTTTATTATACTCATTTTTATCCAATAAAAATTTTAAAAATATCTCCTTTACAGAAGAAGTTTGCGGAGGAACTTTCTCATAGAGATTACCTTGGCGCTATATTAAATTTAGGAATTGAACGATGTAAATTAGGAGATATTTTGTTGATAGAAAGAGATGCGTACCTTTTTGTACAGGATACATTGGCAGATTTTATCTGCCGAAATTTGACAAGAATACGTCACACTTCCGTGTATGTGAAAGCGGAAGATGAGCAGATATTTTCATATACGCCTAATATTGAGGAAATTAAAGGGACTGTTGCATCTGTTCGTTTGGATAGTCTTCTTTCTCTAGTTTTTCCTTTATCAAGAAGTAAACTTGTTCCTCTGATTGAGGGTGGACGTGTTTTTGTCAATGGGAAACTGATTACAACAAACAGTTATACTGTTAAAGAAGACGATATTGTTTCAGTGCGGAAAATGGGACGTTTTCGATATAAAGGAATTCTTTCCCAGACGAAAAAAGGGCGTTATTATGTTCTTTTACATAAATATATATAGCAGAAGGAGATTTGTATGAAGAAAGAACGAATAAAATATTATGCCTGCGCTGTTTTAGCGGTAATAGCAGGCATTCTTTTTGATCAATATACAAAATTTTTAGCAGTGGAACATTTAAAGGAACAACGACCTTTTGTTCTTATTAAAAATGTTTTTGAATTAAATTATTTAGAAAATAGGGGTGCGGCATTTGGAATGTTGCAGAATCAAAAAGCCTTTTTCATTTTTAGTTTTATTTTAATTATTGCGGCGGTATTATATTTGTATGTGAAACTACCATTAGGAAAACGATTTTTACCGTTGCATATTTGCAGTATTTTAATTGTTTCCGGAGCGGTTGGAAATATGATAGACAGGTTACGCCTAGGCTATGTAGTTGATTTTTTTTATTTTAAACTAATTGATTTTCCGATTTTTAATGTTGCCGATATTTTTGTTGTGGTGAGTGTAATTTTGCTTGCCATACTTGTGTTATTTGTGTATAGAGATGAAGAAATCAATGAGATTTTCAGTTTCAGAGTAAATGGAAGAGGAATGAAGTAATATGCAGGAAGAACAGTTTATCATAAAAGAAGATGATAATGGAGTGAGAATTGATTTGTTTTTGTCTAAACAACTGGAAAATGTATCCCGTTCTTATATTCAAAAATTGATTAAAGAAAAAGAAATTTCGGTAAACGGAATACCTGTTAAGGCAAACTACAAAATTAGTGTAAATGATGTGGTAAACATGACAATTCCTGATTTATCTGAACCGGATATTCTTCCCGAAAACATCCCTCTAGACATACTCTATGAGGATGATGACCTTCTTATTGTTAATAAACCAAAGGGAATGGTCGTACATCCGTGTGCTGGCCATTATACAGGAACATTGGTAAATGCATTGATGTATTACTGTAAAGATAATTTATCCGGTATTAACGGGGTAATAAGACCGGGAATTGTACACCGCATAGATATGGATACGACAGGTTCACTCCTTGTCTGTAAAAATGACTTTGCACATCAGAAACTTGCAGAAGATTTAAAAGTGCATAATATAAAAAGAGTTTACCATGCAATTGTGCATGGTGTTATAAAAGAAGATGAGGGAACTGTTGAAGGACCGATAGGAAGACATCCGATTGATCGAAAGAAGATGAGCATTAATTATAAAAATGGAAAGCCTGCCATTACACATTACAGAGTATTGGAAAGATTTTCCAACTATACTTATATTGAATGTCAGTTGGAAACGGGAAGAACGCATCAGATTCGTGTACATATGGCAAGCATACATCACGCACTTGTCGGTGATGCGGTTTATGGTCCGGCAAAGTCAACGTTTCATTTACAGGGACAAACGCTGCATGCGAAAATTTTGGGAATTTATCATCCGAGAACGAATGAATATTTAGAAGTAGATGCGCCTTTACCACAATATTTTGTTGATTTATTAGAAAAATTAAAAAAAATGTCCAAGTAATTTTTCAGAATATATGTACTTTCGTATGAAAATATTATATAATATTACTAACATTATTTTTGATGTATTTATGATTTGCGTAAGGAGCGTGACTGATATGAAAGAAATGAATACAATTATAACAATCGGACGTCAGTTCGGAAGCGGCGGCCGTGAAATCGGAAAATTGCTGGCAGATGAGTTACACATTAAATTGTATGATAAAGAAATGTTAGCAATTGCTGCAAAAGAAAGTGGAATATGCGAGGAACTTTTTGAAACACACGATGAAAAACCGACAAATAGTTTTCTATATTCACTTGTTATGGATACATATTCTATGGGATATTCTCCAAATGCTTTTATGGATATGCCAATTAATCACAAGATTTTCCTTGCACAGTTTGATGCCATCAAGAAAATTGCAAATCAAGGACCTTGTGTTTTAGTGGGAAGATGTGCGGACTATGCTTTAGAATCCTATGAAAACAGGGTAAGCGTGTTTATTCACGCAGATTTATCTGCCCGCGTCAAACGTATTGCCCGTATTTATGATTTATCAGACGCAAAGGCAAAAGATTTGATTTTAAAGACAGATAAGAAAAGAGCAAGTTACTATAATTATTACAGTAATAAGAAGTGGGCTGAGGCAGATAGTTATGATTTGTGCTTGGACAGTTCTAAGTTGGGTATAAAAGGAACGGCAGATGCGATTTTATCTTATATTGAAGTAAAGAATAATATTAAAGAAATAAAACTTTAAAATAAACTCCCCTTTCTTCGTTATTTAGAAGAGAGGGGAGTTTATTTTGCTATCGTGTATGCGGTATTCTTTCAGGCCATCCGGAAATATTTCCGTTTAAAATAGCAGTAAACATTCTTTCTTTTGTTCCTTTATGTTCGGTATTTAATTGTTTAACAAGATTTTTTGCATACTGGCGTTTTGTATGTCCGTCTACAGAACATTTATTTTTTACTACAGGCAAATCATATTTATTCTTAAATCCGATTACATCAGCCTCATCGACAAACATCATTGGACGAATAACTGTTAAATCCATACGGTCCAAATAAGTCTTTGGAGAAAATGAGTGAAAACGTCCTTCAAAGATAAGTGAAAGAAGCATTGTTTCGATAATATCATCTTTATGATGTGCATATGCAACTTTGTTGCAGCCCATTTCTTTCACAGCCTCATTTAAGGCACCCTTTCTCATTTTTGCACAGAGAGAACAAGGGTTGGTTTCCTTTCGTTCCTCAAAAAGAATACGTCCGATATCAGTTTTTACAATTTTATAAGGTACTTCCAATTCCTTACACAGATTTTCTACAGGTGACAAATCGAAGTCGTTGTATCCTAAATCAACTGTTATAGCACTTAATTCAAATTTTTTCGGATAAAATCTTTTTAGTCCGTGAAGTGCGTAAAGAAGAGTTAGGCTATCTTTTCCGCCCGAAATTCCAACGGCAATGTGATCGCCTTCCTGAATCATATCGTATTCATCTATAGCTTTTCGTGTAAAACTCAATAACTGTTGTAACTTCATTTTATATATTCCTTTCCAGTTTCAATATTAAAAAAAACGTCTTGCTTATAGTATCTTATTTTGACTTGAAATACAAGTAGATAAAGTGATATGATAGCGTTAATTGATAAAAAATAGGAGGAAATACAAATGAAATTTGTTATTCAGAGAGTTACAGAAGCTTCTGTTTCCGTGGAAGGAGAAGTAATTGGAAAAATTGGGAAAGGTTTTCTCGTTCTGATAGGAGTCGGACAATCGGATACAAAGGAAATAGCAGATAAATTAGTAAAAAAATTAGTCGGTTTACGCATATTTGAAGATGAAAACGGAAAGACAAATCTTGCGTTAAAGGATGTGGCAGGAGAACTTCTTTTGATTTCTCAGTTTACACTTTATGCGAATTGTAAGAAGGGATACCGTCCGAGTTTCACCGAGGCGGGAGCGCCAGATAAGGCAAATGAACTTTACGAATACATTATTGAGGAATGCAAAAAGGCAATACCAACTGTGCAGAAAGGTCAGTTTGGTGCAGATATGAAAGTGTCGCTTCTAAATGACGGACCATTTACCGTTATTCTAGATTCAGAACAATTATAATAACAAGAGAAGAGGACGCCAAAGCGTCCTCTATTTTATGGTTCTCGCAATTTTACTGCACCGGCTGCCTGCCTGCGTCTTGCATCATCGATGGCAGCATAATGTTTCTTTGTAGTATTTACATCTCTATGACCTAAAACATCTGCTACAAGGTAAATATCGCCTGTTTCTTTATAGAGAGATGTACCGTATGTACTTCTGAGTTTATGAGGTGTAATTTTCTTATTGGGAGTAACTTCGCGCGCATATTTCTTTACCATATTTTCAACGGCCTGTACGCCCATTCTTTTCTTCTGTGTAGATAAGAATAGGGCATTTTCATGTTCGGGCAGGGGAGTAATGGTATTTCTTGTTGTTTCTAAGTAATCAATAAGTGCTTTTCGTACTTCAGGTCCAAAGTAAACAACCATTTCATTTCCACCTTTTCTCATAACTTTAATTCCATTGTTTTTAAAGTCAATATCTGAAATATCAAGCCCGACACACTCGGATACACGGATACCTGTTCCAAGCAGAAGAGTAAGGATGGCTAAATCCCGCATTTTATTTTTCTCGTAATATACTTTTTTCTGTCCGGTTAATTGATTTCCACAATTTTCTACATATTCAAGTAAAAGAGCCACCTCATCAGTATCTAGACGTACAATGGCTTTGTCATGAATTTTAGGCATATCTACGAATAAAGAGGGATTTTTCTCAATCATCTGATGCTTATAATAATAATTGTAAAAACTTCTCAAAGCGGACATCTTACGGGCTAGACCTTTTTCAGCATTCGTTATCTGTTTATCATCATTTTGATAGACTTTTAAATATTCCTGATATTCCTCAATATCTACAGGAGAAATTTGCTCTAAATCATAAACTTTAAAATCTGTTATTTTATATGATTTATAAACAGGGTTGTTTTCAAGTAAAAATTTAAAAAAAATACGGATGTCATAAGCATAAGAAATTCTTGTTTTAACTGAAGTGGTCGGTTCAATGGCACGAAAATAATCTTTAACAAAGTTAGGCATCGTATTCAGAACGTCACGTAAACGCAAAGTATTATCTATATACATAAGTTCATGATAAGTTTTAGATTCTTTTGCCATAAAAATAGTTCCTTTCTAAAATAGTAAAAATCATTTAATTTATGGATATTATAGCATATTGAAAAGAAAAAGTATATATCTATTTAAAAAATCGGTATTTGTCGTATAGATATATACTTAAAGAAAAGAACTATTTTTATACATTATAAGTAAAAAAATAACTCATATGGTCTTCCGTCTGTCCGGATGAAACCATATGAGTTTTATGTAAATCAATATGTACTATTCTTTAAATGATGCATCATAATAAGCGACTAATAAATGTTTACTTTCTTTCAGGTTATCTGAAGTTAAACCATTTAATTCCTTAATCTCTTCAATATATTCCTGCGGAGAGTTATATTCATCAGTCATATACTTTTGAGCAATTCCCCATAAAGTATCTCCCTGCTTGATTTCGATACTTTTATAATATTTAAACCCTACAGGTTCTTCTTCCAAATTACCGTGTGCATTAGAAAGAACGCCTCCGCAATAAATCGTTCCTGCCAATACGACAAGCAATATAGGTAAAACTAAAAAGACTTTAACATTTCTTCTTATATTGGCTTTCTTTCTCTTCATCTGTTTGTAATTTTTCTCTAACATAATTATCCCCCTTGTAATATGTGAATAGTATTGCGAACGTTTGTTCCTCATATCTATATATTACATCACGAACATCTGTTTGTCAATAATAATCGAACATATTTTCTAAACATTTGTTTGCTATTTTTATTGTTTTATGTTAGAATAAAGAAAAGGTTAATTATGGGAGGACTATTCTATGTCATACGGAAAAATAAGTCAAAAACAATCAGAAATTTTAGAATATATTAAATCAGAAATTTTAAAAAGAGGTTATCCGCCTGCTGTTCGTGAAATCTGTGAGGCGGTGAATTTGAAATCTACCTCTTCAGTACATTCACATTTAGAAACTTTAGAAAAGAACGGATATATTCGTCGTGACCCTACAAAGCCTCGTGCAATCGAAATTATTGATGATATGTTTAATTTAACACGCAGGGAACTTGTGCAAGTTCCTATGATTGGACGTGTTGCTGCAGGTGAGCCTTTGCTTGCACAGGAAAACATTGAAGACTACTTTCCTATTCCTGCTGAATTTATGCCGAATAATCAAGTATATATGCTTCAGGTTAAAGGGGAAAGTATGATTAACGCAGGGATATTGGACGGAGATTATGTTTTAGTAGAACAATGTAATACGGCATCCAACGGACAGATGGTTGTTGCTCTTGTTGAAGACGGCGCTACTGTTAAGACTTTTTATAAAGAGGAAGGAATTTATCGTCTTCAACCTGAGAATGATACAATGACACCAATTATTGTACAGGAGGTAACTATTTTAGGAAAAGTTATAGGGGTCTTTCGTATGATGAAATAGTGATTTTATTTATTGTATAGCCTTAAAACAAAAGACGGAGAGTTATCAACTCTCCGTCTTTTGTTTTAGTATTCTCGCTCAAAACTTACGTATCGAGTTCCCTGAAACGTTAATTTGCCATAATCTTTTTCTGCAAGAATTCCATATTCTTTTCCTGAAACCGAGAACTCTATTCGATCTCCGCTGAGTACTTGAAACGTTACATAATAGGATGTAGAAGTTGTAGTGTATGATCCATTCACACCTGTCTGGTTCCCCGCATTAGTGTGCGTATGATGAGATATGGATGTTCTTTTGGCAATAACAGATGCATCCACGGTTAATCTTGGTGAATTATTATTTTTATGCCATGTCCCTATTCCTCTAATTATAGTTATAATGAATATCCCAATTATCAATAAAAAGACTAAGGGAAAAAGTAAATCCATAATAGTTAGTATAGCAGAATCAAATCCTATCATATTCTCCTCCTAAGTAAAACTAAAATTGTTATAGTTCATCAATATTCTCCACTACTCTTCCATCTCTCCAGATACGCTCCAAATCATAGAAAAGTCTGTTATCTTTATCAAATACATGAACAATAATATCACCAAAATCAAGCAGTACCCAGTTACCAAGACCGTAACCTTCACGCTGTTTTAATGTATATCCTGCTTTTTCAAGTTTTTCTTCTACATTCTCTACAAGAGCGTTTACCTGACTTTCATTTGTACCGTTGGCAATAATGAAGTAGTCCGCTAAAGTAGAAATTTCAGAGATGTTTATTACACGGATGTCCTCTCCTTTTTTCTCTGATAAGGCTTCATATGCCAAACGTGCCATGTTTTTTGCCTGTTCCATTATTTTTCCTCCAATCCGAGTTGGTTTTTATAAAATTCGTAAGTGTCTTTTGTAAGTACATCAATGATACTATTCTGATTGTTCTGAAGGTAATGTAATATGTCACCGGAAATCTGCAACATACATTGCTCTATATTTTCAAATGCCAATCTGCGTACAAACGGCAGATTTTCAGCATGATGTCTTGCAGGCTCAATATAGTCGGCAACATAAAGAATTTCTTCTAATATGGTCATATTTGGGCGTCCTGTGGTGTGATACGCTATGGCGTTTAAAACGTCCTCGTCAGTTACTTCATATTTTGTTTTTGCCAGATATGAACCAAGTTTCGCATGAATCAATGCCGGATTTTTTTCTTCACTTTCAGATAACGAGATACCATTTTCTCGGCATAACTGTTTTTGTTCATCGATTGATAAACACTTTGCACAGTCATGAAGAAGTCCGGCAAGCATTGCTTTATCTAAATCTACATTATACTTCATTGCCAATGCTCCCGATGTGTACATGACGCCTAATGTATGCTGAAAACGTGATGTGGTTAATACTTCTTCCAACATTTTTTCGATTTCTTTTAATGTTTTCATTTATTTCACCTCGTATAATCTGTGAGTTTCGATATATTCCAATACTTTGCGAGGAACAAGAGTGTCAATATTCTCGCCTTTTTCTCGTTTCCTACGGATATCACTGGAAGATATATCTATAAGAGGCATTGTCAGTAGTTTGATTTCCGCATTATATTTTTCGGTTAAATATTCAATCTGTTTATTCATTTTACTCATATCTTTATCATCTCTACAGGCGGCAAGTATGGTACACGCTTGTAATACTCTGGCAGGTTCTTTCCAAAATTCAATTGTAAAGAGTGAATCTGCTCCAATAATAAAGTAAAATGTATCTCGTGGATATAGTTGACGTAATTTTTCTAAAGTTTCATAAGAATAAGAGTGCTTTTCGTCTTCTATTTCAAATGTACTTAAGCAAAATTCGTCTTTATTTTCGATTGCTAGTTTAACCATATCCAAACGGAAATCTACGTTAATTTCTTCTGATTTATGAGGCGGGTTTCCGTTCGGCATAAACCAGATTTTATCTAACTGAAAATTGTCATAAGCATATGCACCGAGCATAAGATGACCATTGTGTATTGGGTCAAAAGTTCCACCTACAATTCCAATTTTCATATGATTACCTCTCTTGCACAATTATTATTTTGGCAATTCAATTTTCTTTTTATCGTCTTTTCCTTCTTTATACAAAACGATTTTTTTTCCAATAACCTGTACAACCTGTGAATGAGTACGTTCTGCAATTATAGAAGCAAGTTCTCGCGGATCATCTGCACAGTTTTTTAAAACACTGATTTTAATCAATTCTCGTGCAGTTAAAGCCTCTCCGATTGCTTCTGTAAGCGCAGGAGTCATACTTGATTTTCCGATTTGGAATATAGGGTCCATTGTCATTGCAAGACTTTTTAAATAGGCTCTTTGCTTTGTTGTCATTATTATTCTCCTTATTTCTATTTGTAATAATCAAACTGTAATCCGTACATACGAACAGTGTCGCCTTCCTGAATACCGGCATTTTCAAGTTCATCCAAGATTCCCGTATCTTTAAGGAACTTTTGAAAGAACGCAAAACCTTTTTCTGAATCCAAGTTCGTGTATCCGAGCATTTTTTCAATTTTCGGTCCTTCTACAACATACATATCGTCTTCTTTTTCGACTGTATATGGTAAATCGATATGAATTAATTCTTCTTCAGGGAAATATTCCTGCTCAAATACAATTGTTTCCTGATCTAATGTTTTTAACTGTTCGCTTACATAATAAAGCAATTCACGGATACCTTCTCCAGACACACCGGAAATAGCAAATACTTTAATTCCCTGTGGTTCAAATTCTTTTCGGATTTTTTCAACGGGGTCTTCATCCTCAGTATAAATTGCATCTATTTTATTGGCTGCGATTACTTGAGGACGTTTGGCTATATCTTCGTTGTATGCTTTTAATTCTGCATTAATTTTATAAATGTCATCAATCGGATCTCGTCCTTCGGTAGAAGCTGCATCCACAACATGAATCATCATTTTTGTACGTTCAATGTGACGCAAAAATTCATGCCCCAGACCGATTCCTTCAGAAGCACCTTCAATAAGCCCCGGAATATCTGCAATAACAAATCCATCAGCACCGTCAATATCCACAACGCCTAAGTTAGGGTTAATTGTTGTAAAGTGATAGTTGGCGATTTTAGGATTTGCATTAGTTACTCTTGATAAAAGAGTGGACTTTCCAACATTAGGAAAACCGATAAGTCCTACATCGGCGATTACCTTTAATTCTAATTTTACCCAAAGTTCCTGAGCAGGTTGTCCCGGTTGAGCATATTTAGGAATCTGCATTGTAGATGTGGCAAAATGCTGATTTCCAAGACCGCCTTTTCCGCCTTTTAAAATAACCTGTCGTCTGTTATCTCCGGACATATCGGCGATAATTTTATCTGATTCTGCTTCTTTGATAATCGTTCCTTCAGGTACTTTCAAAATAATATCTTCTGCATTTTTCCCGTGACAACGTCTTTTACCACCCTGTTCACCGTCTTTTGCAACATATTTTCTTCTGTGACGGTAATCCGCTAGAGTATTAAGTCCTTCATCTATTTCAAAAATGACATCTCCGCCACGGCCGCCATCTCCGCCATCAGGACCACCGTTTGGTACATATAATTCTCTTCGGAAACTGACATGACCATCGCCGCCTTTTCCTGAGCGTATATAGATTTTTGCTCTATCTGCAAACATATTTTTATTTCCTTTCTATATTTTATATATCGTCTATATCAAAACAAGGCTCCAAACCTAAAGATTTGAAGCCCATGTTATTCATTATTATTCAGCTACTGGATAGATAGAAACCTGTTTCTTATCTCTTCCTTTTCTTTCGAATCTTACAACACCGTCAACTAAAGCGAATAATGTATCATCTCCACCACGTCCTACGTTAAGACCTGGGTGAATTTTAGTTCCACGCTGTCTGTAAAGAATATTTCCAGCTTTTACAAATTGTCCGTCAGCTCTTTTCGCACCTAATCTTTTTGATTCGGAATCTCTACCGTTCTTTGTAGAACCAACTCCTTTTTTATGAGCGAAAAATTGAAGGTTTAATTTCATCATGGCTTACACCTCCTCAAATGTTAAATCAATATACTCTTCGTAACTTTCGTCACTTGCCATTTCTCGTAAACCTAATACCATGGCTTTCAGTAATAATGTTGCTTCCTTTTTCGGTCTACCCTCTATCTTGTAATCAATATAACCGGATTCTTCGTCCGATACTAAAGAAGTCTTCTCTTCAGTAAATTTTTCAATAGAATTAATTGTATTAATCACAAGTACGGAAACAGCAGCGCAAACAATATCTTGTCCATGCTCACTGTAACCTGCATGACCTAATGTCTTGAAACCAACATACTCATGCTTTTCGTTTTTATAAATTGATACCTTAATCATTTACGACACCAATTTTAAATTAAGCGTTGATTTTTTCAATCTTAACAGCTGTATACTGCTGTCTGTGTCCGTTTTTCTTATGGTATCCAGTTTTTCTTTTATACTTGTAAACGATAACTTTTTTTGCTTTTCCATCACCAATTACTGATGCTGTAACTGTAGCACCTGCTACTGTTGGGTTTCCAACTTTTAATTCAGAATCGCTTACTGCAAGTACCTGGTCAAATGTAAAAGTTTCTCCAGCTTCTACACCAAGTTTTTCTACTTTAATGATATCGCCTTCGGCTACTTTGTACTGTTTACCACCTGTTGCTATAATTGCGTACATATGGCACCTCCTATTTATCATTACTCGCCAACTTCGGTGTTCATTTACATGAAACTTATAACCTCGTTGTGCGGCATACCGTTGTATTATAGCATCTCTTTTTATATACGTCAACCTATTTTTCGATTTTTGTCATTTTATTGTAACAATATCCAATAATATCTTTTCGTGTTATGATACCAATGAAATTTCCCTGATCATCTACAACGGGAACAAAGTTTTGATCCATGGCCTTTTCGACTAAATCTTCTATGGCGGCATTAATGTTTACTGCTCTATAGTCAGTTCTTCTGTCAATTTCGGTGATTGGTATTAATTCCGCCTCTTTTAAATTCAAATTATATTTATTTTTAATCCCCAAAAGCAAATCACCTTCGGTAATACTTCCAACATACTTACCGTCTTTGTCAATCATGGGGATAGAGGAATATTTATGATATTCCATTTTTTCAATTGCCTGCCTTAATGTGTCTTCTTTATGTATAAATGCAATTTCGCTTTTCGGTTTCAAAAAAAATAATATATTCATTTTATACCCTCTTATTTTGTTTCAATTATTTATCCTTTTAAAATTTTGTCAGCAGTTTCCGGTGTAAATACAATCCCCTGTATACCTAACTCTTCTGCTGCCCTAATATTTTCTTCTCGGTCATCAAAAAATATCGCCTCAGCAGGAGAAATATGATATTTTTCCAACAGACGTTCATAAATTGTTTTGTTTGGCTTGATACATTTTTCTTTAAAAGAAAAGATTCCACCATCAAATCTATCTAAAAAAGAAAGAGTTTCTTTTGTTCTCTCGAATAAGTATTCTGAATAATTGGAAAGAAAGAAAATGTGAAATCCCCTTTTTTTGAAAAATTCTACTAATTCCAATGTATAAGGAAAACGATAAACACACCCGTCTAGATTTTTATAAACCCTGCGAATTTCTTTTTCATATTGGGGAGCATTTTCAATAAATAATGATAACCATTGTTGTGTATCTGCACCTTTATCTCCTTCTTCCCAGTCTTCATTTAAAAACATAGCATTTGCAATCGTATGGAATATTTTTTCATCAAAGGAGAACGTTTTCAAATAAGATTGCCAATCATATTCAACAAGAACTTTTCCTAAGTCGAAAATTACAGTTGTTTTTTTCATATTAAAACCTCCCTACGAAAATACTATATCGGCAAATTCTGCACGAACAACATCTGCCAAATCATGTGGGGAGAGTTTTAACTGCAATCCTAATTTACCGCCGCTTACAATCATTTGTGGCAAATCAAATGCTGATTTGTCTATAACTGTCGGAAACTGCTTTTTCATTCCAATGGATGTACATCCTCCGCGAACATACCCTGTTAATTGTGTTAAATCCTTTAACGGAAGCATTTCCAAAGATTTTTCTCCTACAGATTTTGCTGCTTTTTTAAAATCTATTTCTTTTTCAATCGGAAGAACGAACACATAATGTGACTTACTCTTCCCGGTTGTAACAATTGTTTTATAAACGATTTCATGCGGTATTCCAAGTTTGTCAGCAATATGTATACCATCTATAAATTCGTGACATTCATAGGTCATTGTTTCAAATGAAATTTTGCTCCGTTCTAATATACGGACAGCATTTGTTTTTGCTTCTTTTTTCGCCACAAAATTACCCCCTTATACTTTCATGTAATGGTTTTCGGACCTTTTTTCGTGTAATTTCAACTAACTGCAATTTCGTAACATCCACAAGAACAGTTTGAATAGGATCCTTTCTCAAATATCCTTTAAAATAATTTATTAATTCTTCCCATTTTTCTTTATCATCTAAATTAATAAAATCAACCACAATGATTCCGGACAAATTACGCAGACGAATTTGCTTTGCAACTTCTTTTGCCGCTTCCATATTGATTTTCATATAAACGGTGTCATCTTTTTTCTTACCAATACATTTACCTGTGTTTATATCAACAACGGTCAATGCTTCCGTCGGCTGTATAACAAGATATGCCCCTGATTTCATCCAAACACGTTCTTTTAATGCATTTTGTATAACACTTTCAATACTATACAATTTTGCAAGAGGGAGTTGTTTGTCTTCATATAATTGTAATTTGTCTAAATTCGCAGGTTGTTCTCGCTGCAAAAAGGAATATACATTGCTGTAAATTTCTTTATCATCAATTAAAATATCTGTAAGACCTTCCTGATAAATGTTTTTCAAATCCGTAATATACGGCTTTTCATTTTCTTTTATGCAGGAGAAACAAACACGAGTAGGAGCAATGCGAAAAAGATGTTCGTATTCAGAAATAAACCTTTCGATTTCTTCAGTGATTTCGCAGACTGCTGCTCCCTTCGCATTTGTTCTTAAGATAAATCCGTATTCTTTGGAGCGATAATTTTCCATAAATTCTTTTAATTCTTCTCGTTTTTCTTTATCAATTTTAGAAGAAAAACTGATACGGTTATCTCCGACAGTTAATACGCAATATTTTCCCGTAAAACTAATTTTTCTTGTTACTGTAGGCTGTTTTGTTTTTATGGCTTCTCTGCTAATCTGTACGACAAATTCTTCTCCGACACGAATAGGTTCGCTGCTACGCTCGGTCATATCATAATAACATTCTACACCCTTATCAATCTCAATAAAAGCAGCATTGATATTAGAAACAATTTTTTTAACTTTTCCGATATAAATATTTCCAAGTCGATATTTCTCTTCAATATTACTTATATGAATTTCAACTATCTCATCATTTTCTATAACGGAGGTGATTATATCTTCCTCCCGTTTTGTCATTATCAGTTTACGCTTCAATTTTTGTTCCCAAACTTTCTAGAGAAACCAGTTCTCTATTTTCTTCCGTACCAACATCAGCGTATACTTCCAAACGATGATGAGAAAATGTTAATGAAGACATATCTATTCCTAAATATCGTACAAATGCTTCCATAACCAATCCCGGTTTTAAGTTCTCTACGCTTCCTGTTGCAACAAGAGAATAAATAGAATCTTCTCTCACTTCAAATCTATAAATCATTGGTTTAATGTTGACTTCTTTTTCACTTTTTTTTGTTTTTTTTGTGATAAGGATTTCATCCTGTGAAATAAAATCTTTTGCTTTTTCTTTCCAGTCAACCGGCAATTTTCCACTTTTCACAGAAGAAATATAGTCTGCAGCGGAAACAATTGCCATTCCTGTCTTTTTTTTATCTTCGGAAATTTCTACAAAACTTACAATTTCCATTCCCTCAACCATAACATCATTCAGACGCTTTACCGCAATATCGGAAGAAATCGGTTCTGTCAATTCAATATCGAAATATTCTCCATCGCTTGTCACTCCTACACCAAGGGGATTTGCAAAGGACATAATCATATGCGGACTATATCCGCCTGAAAAAGCAATTGGAATATCTGCTCTTCGCATTGCTTTTTGAAAATATCGCATAATATCAAGATGTCCGATGAATTTCATTGCTCCATATTTTTTAAATTTAATTCTTGCCTTCAACGCAGACACCTCCTCCATAAATTGCAGCACCGCAACCGGAACAACCCATACGACAGTTTGGTGTGACTTTTCCTTCCATTGCACGAGTCCATTCGCGTATCAGGAACTTTTTAGTTACGCCGATGTCAATGAAATCCCATGGGAAAATTTCATCTAATTCACGTTTGCGTAAATTATAAAAACTAATATCAATACCTGTTTTTTCAAAAGCCTGCATCCATAAATCATTTCGGAAATATTCAGACCATGAATCATACAGACAGCCCAGTTTGTAAGCTTCTAAAAGTACTTTTCCGGCCTTTCTGTCACCTCGTGCAAATACGCCTTCCAACACGGTAACATCTGCTTCATGCCAGTTGTATTTTAAACTTTTTTTATTTAACTGTGCTTTCATTTCGTTATTAACAATATGTGCTTTTTCGATATACTCCTCACTTGTACACATAGTTGCCCACTGAAATGGAGTAAATGGTTTTGGCACAAAGAAAGATGTACTTGCGACAATCTGACATTTTCCATTTCTTTTTTCTTTTGGTACCTCATAATAGCGTTTAGCAACTTTTTCTGCCAAATGCGCAATTTCTTTCATATCTTCTTCTGTTTCAGTAGGAAGTCCAAGCATAAAATATAATTTTACTCTGGACCAACCGCCCTCAAAAGCCTGTCCGGCTCCTTCTAAAATGATTTCTTCCGTAAGTCCTTTATTAATAACATCACGCAATCTTTGTGACCCTGCTTCAGGTGCAAAAGTAAGACTGCTTTTTCTAATGTCCTGTACTTTTCCCATGACATCTAATGAAAATGCATCAATACGCAGTGATGGAAGGGAAATATTAATCCCCTTTCCCTTAAATTCTTCAATCAAAAATGTCACAAGTCCTTCTAACTGTCTATAGTCGCTTGAACTTAAGGAACTTAAAGAAATTTCTTCATGTCCTGTATTTTTAAGCATTTTATAAGCATAATCTTTTAATTTTTCAAGATTTTTTTCTCTTGTCGGACGATAAATCATACCTGCCTGACAAAATCTGCATCCACGAATGCACCCACGCATTATTTCCAGAACAACTCTATCCTGTGTCACCTTAATAAATGGTACAACGGGTTTTTCAGGATAAGGACTCTCACTTATATCAGAAACCATCTGTTTATGAATTTTTTCTTTTGCATGAACATTATTTGGGGTGAAGGATAAAATAGTACCGTCTTCTTTATATTCCACATCATAAAAAGCAGGTACATACAGTCCGTCAATTTCTGCTGCCATTTCCAAAAATGTTTGTCTTGAACCGCCATTTTTCTTATTTTCTTTGTAAGCGTCAAATAATTCATTGTAGACAGTTTCACCTTCTCCGATATAGAAAATATCAAAGAAATCTGCCAATGGTTCCGGATTATATGTGCAAGGTCCACCTCCGATAACAATCGGATCTTCTTCTCCACGGTCTTTTGCGAAAAGAGGAATTTGGCTTAAATCCAATACCTGTAAAATATTCGTATAACACATTTCGTATTGAATTGTAATTCCTAAGAAATCAAAATCTTTAATAGCGTCCTGTGATTCCAATGCAAAGAGAGGAATATGCTGTTCTCTCATGATTTTATCCAAATCCACCCAAGGAGAATATACTCGTTCGCACCAGATATCTTCACGGCGATTGAACATATCGTAAAGGATTTGGATTCCTAAGTGGGACATACCAATTTCATACACGTCCGGAAAGCACATAGCGAAACGGATATCCACCTCGTTCTTATCTTTCATCACCGAGTTCACTTCGTTCCCGATATAGCGGGCCGGCTTCTCGATTTTTAGTAATATTTCATCATTTAAAGCTAGTTTTCTCATATTTCTCCTTTCGTTTTTGTCTAATATATACCACAAAGTAATCTTCTTTTCTTTTTCGATTTTCACGAAAAATAGCTGTTTTTTTTGATTTTCAGGGACGCTTTTCAGTATGAAAAATGCTGTTTTTCACCTGATTTTTGCCCTTGCGTAACAAATTTACTTTTTTCTACTGTGCAACACTATGCATAATCATACACCATTTTCATAGTCTTGCATAAAATACATAGCACTGCATAACATAATTCAATACTATAAATCACTTATTTTGCAATTAAATTCTTAAAAATTTTGTCCTGCTTTTTCTATCATTTAACACCCTATATGAGAATATGATATTATTTGATATAAAGCAGCAGATAACATTCTGAGACAGCATGCTAACCCATCATATTATATGCTTTTTGCAGAAGGAGTTCAAGCAAATTCTGGTTTATCTTCTCCAAGTTTTTCAAACAACTGCATATTTTCCTTTTTTCGAATTTCTAATTCTTGAAAAATTCTGAATATTTTAACCCTAAAATTTCACCCTTGCGTAAACCTACAAACAAAGCCAGTAAAATCTCTAAATAAACAGAATGGTATTCTTACGCCGCTTGAAGCAATGTCCGTATCTGCTTTTTAGAATAAAGTACCTATTTGGTAGGTGCTTATATGCTTTCTTTTGCCATAAAGCACCGTAACATAATTGATTTGTGTGTGTCAATACCTGCATCTATGTTTGTAAACATGGTTTAGTTTCCTTCATCTAACCAATGGGCGAAGAAAGACTTGGGAATACGATAAATATTTCCAATTTTTATAACTTTGGATGGTTAATCTGAATTGAATTTATTAAAACCTAAAAAATCTTTCCAACCACCCATCATAAATGTTAAACTGTTTTTTACCAAAGTCAAAAATGCCAATGCCCGTAAAACGCCCTTATATTTTTCACTATCCAGACAAATTTCATATTCGCCCCAAAATATGTTTTGCTGTAGACCAGATTTTTGATGGTCCGTTTTTGCTTTGCATATTATATTCTACGTAGGATAATCCTGCTTTCACATTTGCTTTAATCTCCTGTTCCACCTTTTCTTGAAAACAAAAATCACCAAGACAAGAAAAAATATCATCTACAGTAAGTGGATAATCAATTCTGCTCCTTTCTTTATAAGAAAAGGCAGAAGAATATTCTAATCCCTCTGCCTGTGTTGCTATTATCTTAAGCAAACAAATTCTACCATTTCCTGTGGATAATGGATCCTCCCTTCCCCCTGACATTGCACAATCTTCCCTCCTCTCCAGTCAACAGTAAAAAAGGAGTATCCGAATCTGTTTTTTTCTTTCCGTTTTATTTTCTAGTTTTTGATACTCCCGAAAAATCTTGTCGTCAACATCTTTGAAATTTTTTTGAAACAGAACGTATCGGCTTTTCACTCCACGATTTAGAAATAAAGATATTACTTCTAAACTATTCTCCCAATCAAACTATCTTTGTCCTTGTAATTGTTATAAAGTATGTACTAATTCAAACAATAGCATCGTAATATCATTTTTTGAACATAACGGTTACATACAATATAGTTCTATTTAAAATCATCTTTCCTTAAAAGAGAAAAATTTTTCGAAATAATTTAATCTTATATTTATAACACAAAGCGTTCAGAATTTTTATTCATCTAAACACTTCTTCATCATATGACGAAATTTGTGCCAAATCATTTAATAAATTCTACTTTACATCTAAATTTAGGAATCTATCGACCATTCATTATAATCGTATTTTTCCTACCTCTAAAATTTTTCCATTTAATCTTTAATTGAAATATAATACTTCTCTTTGAATATATCCTTTAAATTTACTTGTCGATATGTTTCTTTTCTATAAGTAATAATGAGACATGTTCTATTTTTCCCACCATGTTTTTCGATATTCACTAGGCGTCCGCCCATACTTTTGTCGAAAAACTCTATTAAATGTCCTCTGGCTTTCAAATCCAGCTTCCAGATAAATATCTGTAATCCTTCTATCCGTATTTTCCAACAAAGAGGTCGCATAATTTAAACGAATTTCATTTAAGTATTGGTTGAAATTTGTATGAAAAATACCTGAAAAAATTTTTGATAGGGCAAACTTATTAGTTCCCAGAGCTGATGCCACTTTCCTAAGTGTAAGTTCCTCTTGAAAATGTGACAACAGATAGGTCATCGCTGCATATATCAGATCATTACTCCCCACACTGTCTTTTTCTATGAATCGGAATGTTTCCCTGCACCGGTATAATATAATCTGCAAATAAGCCTGCCCCACAACCTCACTGACTTTCTGATCTTTTATCAGACAACTCAGGGCGTTTTTAACTTCTCTATGTAAATCTGCGCTGGCAATCACCGGGTTTTCCGGACATTTCTTCTGAAGAAGCGCCATAAACGGACCACTTAGTTCCAAAGAAGCATAAAACTGGTACACCTCATTTTTCCCCTTTGAAAACACCTGATAATGATGAATCAAATCTGGAAAAACAATAGCAAAATCCCCCTTTTCCATATGATACAACTCATATCCAATGCCAAGCTCCACCTCCCCTTTTGTTACATATACCAGTTCTATGGCATTGTGAAGGTGAGGGGGAACATGATGTGGTTTTTTCCTTATCATACTGAACTTTTCTTTTTTCTCTTCATAAGACGGCTGCATGATATTTCTTTCCCCTCTCAAGAATTGGCTACATTTCTTTTTAATATGGCACGCAGGTTTTCTGCCCATCCGATATAATAAACTCAGTAATCAGGAAAGGAGGAAAACCAGAATGAAAAAACTGATGAATTACTTACAGAAAGTCATGAATTTTTATGCGGTTTACTTCAATCATGCATACCGTCTTTCATAGACTTTTCCTGTAAAAGTTTCTCATTTGCCTTCTCTACATTCATCTTTGCCATAATAGCGGTAATGATAAGCGTAATTACTACTGGAATCCATAAATACATGATCTGCAGCATCTGGATACAGGAATCAGACTGTACAGCCAGTGTGCCATCAAAGCCACTGAAATCCAGAAGCCAGCCGGTAATGGCAATTCCAATTCCACCGCCCAGCTTAATACCAAGAGAAGTACAGGAATACATGGTTCCGTCTACTCTTTTATGCTTTGTGAGATATGTATATTCTGAGCAGGAGGCAATCACAGCATTCATATCCCCCTGCCATGGTCCCATACCAAAAGCTGCAATGCCAGTAAATAAAAGCATCAGTGGCACACTTCCCAGATAACCGGCTACTACGACCAGGGCTCTTCCAATCGTTCCAATCACGTATCCTGTAAGGTTCAGTTTATACATTCCTCTCCACTTTTCCACCAGCATCGGTGTAATGAGCAATGCAATAATCAGTGGAATATTAATGGCCCAGGAAAATACACCATACAGATTTTCATTGAACAGGATATACGTCATATAGTAAATACCCAAATTCAGCATAGCAGTATAAATCTGCTGAAGGATATAGGTAGCACAGATCATAACATAGTATTTATTGGTAAACAACAGTTTTGCAGCATCCAGAAGGGAATATTTTTCATCATTTCCGGATTGTTTCCCATCATTTAATTCTTCTTCCGCTAATTCCTTTACAGAAAGTACAGAAATCGTATTGACAATCAATCCAATTACTGCATAGATAATCGCAACTGTTCTCCAGCCGGCAGCTCCGCCACCCATCCATTCTACAAAGCCAATAGTCAGAGACTGAATCAACAGACTTGTGGAAAAAGCAAAAATGAAGCGATAAGAACCCATCTGTACACGTTCTTTACTATTCTTTGTTACCAGGGCTGTCAGAGCAGAATACGCAATATTATTCGCTGTATAAAATACTGCATTTAACAGTGTATACGCAATAAAAAACCAGGCATACTGTGCAAATTCTCCCATATTTGCAGGTATTGCAAAAATAGCGACTAAGGTTACGGCACAGCCAATATAGCCATAGAGCATCCAAGGTCTTGCTTTTCCCATTTTACTCTTTGTTTTATCAATCAGGGTTCCCAAAAAAACATCCGTAATTCCATCGAATAACTTAGATACGGCAATCAAGGTTCCAATAATTCCCGGATTTAATCCTACTGTATTGGTAAGATAAATCATGACAAAAGAGGACAGGAACACATACACGACATTTCCTGCAATATCCCCAGAGCCATACCCAACTTTGTTATACCATTTTAAATACGTTTTCTCTTTCATGTGTTCCTACCATTCCTTCCCAAATAAAAACTTCATATCAAATGTAAAGGTTTCTTCTGTAAACTGGTACTCTTTCCGTAGTTCCGGACCACAGCTGTTGGAACCAATGCCGTTCTGTGCATAATCCAGACAGACAATGGTACTTCCCGATTTTTCCAATTCAAAATTGTGTGCCTTTCTCGTCAGTTCTTCCTGTGAGTAATAAGACACATTGAAGGAAAACGGCCTGGAAGATACTGCTGTAACGGTCTGATTCTCCTTTTCCAACATCAGATAATCACAATCTGTATGGCTTCCATTCTCCTGCGGGCAGATATAATCTTCATGCTGTTCCTCTACCGTTGTATCATACAATCCATGGCTGCAGGAACGGCATTTATCCCGATAACTTTCGTGCGGTCCCAATCCATAAAATTTCAGATTTTCATATTCTCCCCTCAAAAACAGGCGGATGCCAAATCTAGGAAGCTGCGGAAATTCCCTATCCTTTTTGACGTGCATTTTGACAGATATTTCTCCTGTCCTGTAAATCTTCCATACGGCCTCTATATCCAAAATCTTCTGAATTGCTACTGCAGCCACGGACACCGTACTGTAAATCCGAATTCCTTCCCCATTCATTTCCCAATGAGTATCATAAGCCCTGGCTTTGCTCCGGTCATATCCGGCATCTATCCATTCTTGTTTGATCTTCCGGTCATTATCCGTAGGTGCTCTCCAGATATTCAGTTCCATAGAGGTTTCCAGAAGTTCCTCTCCATCTACACTTAATTGCTCAAATAAACCCGAAAGTTTATTGTAAACATAGAAGAATGTATCTGACCGGATGGAAAGAAAACGATCTGTTTCAGAAACCTGTACCTCTGCTTCTTTCTGTTCCTGAGTTTCCAACAAAGCTGTTGCCTGCTGGTTTCTTCCATCCTGATTTTTCAAAAGGATTTCATCAAATCCCATCCTACTGCCCTGCGCCATAACACTGGTACCGTGCTTTAAATGATAAGATACTTTCAAATAACATTTTCCGCTGTCTGGAACGGTAATATCCAACAAAATAGTTCCTTTCTTGTGAGGCAGTACAGACTCCTGCAAAATGAACTGTTTTTTCTCCAGCAGCTTTCCGTCACAGTTTACTTCGTATACCAAATAGATATAATCCTTTAAATCCACATAGTTCATATAGTTTTCCAGACACAGCGCCCCTGTTTTCTGACAGAAAGACACCACTCTTGCCGGACGGTACACATTCTGGTATTCCAAAAGCCCTGTATGGGGTGTTCTGTCCGGATATACCAGGCCGTCCATACAGAAATTCCCATCATGGACTTCTTCTCCAAAGTCACCTCCATAAAGGTACTTTTCTTTTCCATTAGCAGCCTGTCCCTGATAAATGGCATGGTCGCACCATTCCCACACAAAGCCGCCGCAGAGGACATCATACTCATAAATTATTTGAAAATAGTCTTCTAAATCTCCCGGTCCATTTCCCATGGCATGACAGTATTCAATCAACAGGAGAGGTTTGTCCGGTTTTTTGTCCATATATTCCTGAATTTCTTCCAGGGAAGGATACATCCGGCTGAAAATATCAATGTTACTGTAATCATATTTCCTTCTGTCGCTGCGATAAAAAGAACTTTCATAACAGGTGAGCCTTGTAGAATCAAACCCTTTTGTCCATTTTAAAGCTTCCTCAAAAGTACAGCCATAACCACATTCATTTCCCATAGACCAGATAATAATACAAGGGCGGTTCTTTTCCCTGTGTACACAAAGTTTTGTACGATCCAGAGTTGCCGGGATAAATTCCGGGTTGTCCGAGATCCGTTCATTCCATTTCCTGCTTACATTTTCCCAATTGGAATCTTTTAAATACTGGGACTGGGTTCCATGACTTTCATTGTCTGCTTCTGCAATCACAAAGAATCCATATTCATCACAGAGCTGGTAAAAATAAGGCACATTCGGATAATGGCTGCTGCGGACTGCATTGAAGTTGCTTTCTTTCATCATCTGCAGATCCTTCTTCATCTGCTCCAGTCCAATCACAAACCCTGTTACTGGATCGGAGTCATGACGGTTCACCCCTTTGAATTTGATGGCGGTTCCATTTACATAAAGGACTGCATCTTTGACACAGATTTCCCGGAGGCCAATCCGGTCTGTAATCACTTCCCCTTCCGTTTCCAGAACCAGAGTATATAAATACGGCTGTTCCGGATTCCACAGATTTGGCTCTTTTACAAGAATTACTGCTTTATGTGTATAAACAGTACCTGTATTTTCCTGAAATACCTGAGAAGCAATCTCCTTATGTTCTGCATCATACAAAGTAAGTTTTGTTGGCACTGCCTTTCCCTGATAACTAGCCTGTACTGTAATTACTGCCTGTTCCTCCTGGATTTCGGTAGTTGTAAAGTAGTCATAGACCACATTTTCCGGGCGGTTCACAAAATACACATCCCGGAAGATTCCACTCATTCGAAATTTATCCTGATCTTCCAGATAAGTTCCATCACACCATTTCAGAACCAGTATCGCCAGCGTATTCTCCCCATTTTTCAGAACTTCCGTCACATCAAATTCACTTGTGGCATGGGAAACCTGACTGTAACCTACATACTTTCCATTTACCCAGACATAAAAGCAGGAATCCACCCCTTCAAAATTCAGATATGCTCTGGGCGCCTCCTCTGGTATTTCATAGTAAAATTTCCTGACATAGGCTCCGCATGGATTCTCCTGTGGAACATAAGGCGGATCCAGTGGAATCGGATACCTCACGTTAGTATACTGGTGGCTGTCATATCCGTAATTCTGCCACACCCCCGGCACCTCTACCTGTGTAAATCTGCTGCAGTCATATCCTTGTTCGTAAAATTTTTCCTGCAAATCGTAGATACTGTTAAAATACTGAAACTCCCATGTTCCATTCAGACAGATAACCCGATCTGAAGAAAAACGATCCTCTACCAGTGGTCCCATATCATGGGAAGCTGGCATATAATATGCTCTGCTGGGCATAGTGTTTTCATGCATTATTTTTAAGTCCTCGTAATGTCTTGGCACGATCATAATATTTTCCCCCTTTATTTTTATGATTTTTCCTTTGGTTTATCATTATTTTACGCTATTTTTACACTATTCGTCCATAAACTCTATTGGACAAAACATGCACGAAATGATACACTATCTTTAACAGAAGCCTACTTGTTTAAAGGAGGTGCGAGACGCATCATGTATATCAACTCTGGTTATCTGCATAATTCATTATTGGATTTTAAAGATAAGAGCAAACCACTAGTAGTGGGAAGCTGTGGGACATACCGGCTGATCCACCAGCCCAAGCTTCCCACGTATCGCCCCCGGGGAAGGATTGACTATCAATTGCTTTATATTGCTGCAGGGAAAGGTCATTTCTTTTTGAATGGCAAGAAAGAGATTATAGAGGCCGGACATATGATTTTATACAAGCCACGGGAAATGCAAAGATATGTTTATTATGGGACAGACCAGACAGAAGTTTACTGGGTTCATTTTACCGGTAATAATGTAAAAAATATTTTAAGAGAATACCATTTGTTTGAATCCGGACAGATTATCCAGACTGGAAACTCTACGGAATATCATCAGATTTTCCGAAAAATGATTCAGGAACTCCAGCTTACCCGTCCTCATTATGAAGAATACTTATCTCTCCTGCTCAGGGAACTGTTCCTTCTGATTAGCCGCCAGGCTCCTATGGGCATCTCTTCCCAGAACCGGATGTTGCAAAAAGAAATGGAAGAAGCTACACAGTATTTTAATGAACATTTTGCAGAAGAAATATCGATTGAGCAGTACGCCATGGACAAACACCTCAGTATCAGCTGGTTTATCCGAAGCTTTAAACGTTACAATAGCGTAACTCCCATGCAGTATATACTAAATCTCCGGATCACAAATGCAAAGACACTGCTCCGGACTACTACATATTCTGTATCCGAGGTGGCATCCATCGTTGGGTATAATAATCCGCTGTATTTCAGCAGACTGTTCAAAAAACAGACGGGACTTCGTCCATCGGAATTTCGGAATAATAAGATTTAGGAAAGCGCATAGTTTCAAATCAATTTTATATTATAGACGTAAAACTTCTTTATATCCAATCTGCTCTTCCAAAAATGTATTTCCCGTTTTTTGTTTTGCCATAATGCTTCTCCTAAAAAAATTTTATTCTGCCATACTTTACCTATTCTGAAAAGGTCGTAGCGTTTAGAATAAATCCCTCCAACGAATCGCAAGAAAAAAGCAAGAATATAAATCTGTCATTTTCACAACTCTATGTTAAAATATTCTTACTTATACTACGAAGGGAGGAATCTATTTTTGTCGAAAGCAACACTATTTGACAGCCGTATCAAAAAGTACGCTTACTGTAAGCCGCCAGAAATCTACCGGGATCTTGGTACATCTGCCCTTGGGCTATCCAAAGAACAGGTGGATGCAATGCGGGAAAGATATGGCAAAAACAGTTTTCAGGAACGTAAAACAGATACCACCATCCAGCGATTGCGGCGAGCGTTTATTAATCCATTTCATGTGATTCTATTTATTTTAGGTATTGTTTCTCTTGTTACCGATGTTTTTATGGCCTCTAATTTTACACGGAATGCTACTACTGCCCTTATCATTTTTTCCATGATTGTATCAGCGGTATCATCCGTTTAATTCAGGAGCTGCGGGCGAAAAGCACAGCCGAACAGCTTGAGCGTTTGATTCACGAAAAGGTTACCGTAAGACGGAATGGGGAACTACGTGAAATTCCCGGTGAAGAATTAGTAGTAGGCGATCTGATTCTGTTTTCTGCTGGTGATCGTGTTCCAGCGGACATCCGGCTGACAAAGGTAACCCTTACGTTTACCAGCGGGGCATCACTGTTTGGACTGACAAAATTACCACTTTGGTATTTTGCCTTTTTGCTGCATGTGGCATTTTCTATATGCTGCTGAGTTCCGTAACCAAATATTTTTATAAGAACAAATATCAAGAGTTGATTTAAAGGAGGCGTCCATGATGAAAAAGAATATCAGTTATATTCCCATGGATCATGCCCTTGAAATCTGGCTCTTGGAAAAATTATTAAGAGAACCGCCGGAAAGTGCTTATACAAAAGAGCTGATTTCCGGTATTCAGGACATGATAAGCGGAGAAGTATCCTCGCTGTTATTAGGAGCCTTAGAAGATACAGAGGTGCCCATTGGTGTACACTCAGATGAACTTCTAATCGGTGATCTGGAAATTCATCCAAGGAGCCATAAAGTCCTGATGAAAGGTTCTGAAATCAGTTTGACATCAAAGGAATTCGATATTTTGTATTTTTTGGCTAAGAATCGTGGAGAAGTATTTACAAAAGAACAGATTTACCGTGCAGTATGGGAGGAAGATTATCTTCTAGATAACAGCAACATCATGGCTTTTATCCAGAAACTGCGAAAAAAGATTGAACCTGCCCCGGATTCTCCCACATACATTTTAACCATCTGGGGGATTGGTTACAAATTTAATGATGAGTTATAAGAAAGGCGGACTGAGACCATTTTAGGTTTCAGCCCGTCTATTTTCTTGCCAAATCGCAAGTAAATCGCAAGACTTTAGCCATAGGATTCCCCTACTGTTTTTTATATACTTTTCGTGGTCAAAGAAATATATAAAATATGGTAGTGATTCGTGCTGCCACCATGATTGTACTTATCACCAAACTTTTGAAACTGACAAAACGAAGCAACCGCTTCTATCACTAAAAGGAGGATCAGACAATGGACTTTACCTGCATTTTTTTTGGAATCCTATTTACCCTTGCCGGTCTTTGGTTTGTCTTTGGAAAAGGCTACCTCCATCTTTCCCTATGGAAAAATATGCCGCAAAAAGAGAAGGATAAACTTCGAATTGTCCCTCTTGGCCGTAATATCGGAGGAATTATTGCCTTAAACGGTATCATCTTTCTGGTAAAAGGATTTTTTCCCTTATTTTCAAGCCACTGGTTTGTATCTGCAATGATTGCATGGATGATACTTGCCGGCTTAGATGTCTGGTATATCAAAAAAGGCAACCGATATCACAGGCCGTAATTCCCATTGCGGTTTTACATAGATAGCTTTTAAAGATTGTGAGGTGAAAGACATGGACTCTGAAGACAGTCCACGAAGGCATAGAATATTGTATGAGTGTCCACAGATTCCGTATCCCTCATATAATTTTCCTTGCCCCTACAATAATTCAAGGAGGTAAGACCAATGAACAAAAAAGAAAATCGTATGGCTGTTCGCCAGACTGTAGAAAAGGCAGTCATCCGTGACGAACAGAACCGTCGCATCCAATCTGCAGCAACCAACCCGGTAAAAGAGGTTTTAAAAATCTTTCATACCACACTTAGGGGGTTAGAAGCAGATACCGTATCCGTAAACCGTTCCAAATACGGTACGAACAAAGTCACCCACGAAAAAAAGAAATCCCTGGCAAAACGTGTGGCAGGTGCATTTATCAACCCTTTTACTGCTATTTTATTTTGCCTTGCTTTTGTTGTTTCCACGATTACGGATATGATTTTCCCGTATTTTTCACTCTTTGGAAGCGTATCAGAGGACTTTGATTTTTTAACAGTCGTTATCATTTTAACTATGGTATTTATTTCCGGTACCCTTCGCTTTGTGCAGGAATCCCGCAGCGGAAATGCGGCGGAAAAGCTGCTTGCAATGATCACAACGACCTGTACCGTCACCCGCATAGGACAGGAAAAAACAGAGATACCCATGGATGACCTGGTGGTAGGTGATATCGTCCATTTATCTGCCGGGGACATGATTCCGGCAGATGTCCGTATCCTGGATGCAAAAGATCTATTTGTCAGCCAGGCAAGCCTCTCTTCTAGCATCCGGATACAATGGCTTTATAACTGCATAAAGCAAATGCTGTAAATCATATTCATTTTCAATCTGTATTTTTTTCAAGTTTTCAGACGTAAGTGATGCCCTCTTATCTGGTTTTACTTCCCTAAACGCTTCTAAGAAGAAATAAAAATTTCGCAGATACCTTTCAATCTCCTTTTGAATAAATTGTGATGACTCCTCATATTCTTCACATAAAATACTGTCCAAATAGATTAACAGATTTTCTTTTGCCTTTAACATATTTTCACGGGTAGATTCTTTTGAAAATTTGTTCACCATATATTTCTGTTTATTTCTAATATTTTGAACAATATCATTCTTATATGATTCTTGTTTCATCATCTGGTGCAGCTTCAATATAAATGCCTCATATTCCTCTACAGTATCCACTAATTTCAACTTTTCGATATACTCTTTCAGCATATTATCCATTCATTCTCCCCCATCTCAGATAAAACAAAAATAATGGATCCAAAACATACACTTTTCCGTCTTTCCATTCTATTGCTTTATAAATTTCTTCTTTTTCTTTTAGGATTGTTTGTAAATTATTTAAATGACTTTTTACAGAATTTCTATCCGGTTTTCCTTCTGTTTTAGGAATAAGGTTTATGATTCTGTCATAAACTGTGTCAAAATCTAATTCCATAATCGGAGGATTTTTGGCTAACGATTCCACAATCAGTCCATACAAATCCAATTCTTTTCCATCTAATGTTTTGTATAAATTTCTTTTCTTTCCACGCGGATTTGGACCTTTAGACATTACATTTACCACATCGTAATAGTTAAAGTTAACCGTTGTAAATTTATATGCCATTTCCAACATATCAAAATTTACAATATGCTCATTTTTGTCTTCCAACAATGTGCAAATGCTCAGACAAATATACTGCATTAACTGTGGTGATGTAAGACATTCAACTGCCAACTGTTCTGCAACTTCATCTGTTATCTTAATGTCAAGTTGTTTAAATCCTTTTAAAGCAATCTCTTTTAAATCCTTTTTTTCCCACGCTTCAATATTAATTAAACTCAATCTTCCCGATAAATCTGCATTCTGTCGAATTGCATCGTCTGCCCTATGCGGAAGAGAAACTACGACTACCTTTAATTCTCTTCTAATTGCATCTTTGAACTGTTGTGCCATTTTTGTCTGCATCTCTTTTGAAGCATAATGAAAATCATCAATTACTAATACTTTATCGTGCTCTTTATAATATTGAATAACGGTATCTTTCGCTAGAACATACTTTTCACTTTTACTATCTGTTTCCTTACTATTTACTTCATTAACCTCTCTTTCTGTTGTCAATTCTCCTTTATAAGGCAACCCCACTTTTGCAGCAACAATTGCCCAAAAATCTGTGTTGCTGTTAAAATCCGCACCAGAAATTTCAACAATGTTGTCAAATCCAATTACCTTCTCGCATAAGATTGTCTTTCCCATTTTTGATGGTCCAATTAATGATGTAAGGCAACCCGCTGTTCTCAATGCCTGCTTTAAACGTAATTCATATGATATACCTGTATTTTCATAATTCCTGGAGACATATGTATATTCCGGATACGCTCCAGGTTTAAATACATTTTCTGCTTTTAGTCTCATATTAGCACCACCAAATATTAATTACTCTAATTATAACACATTTTATTACTTTTTATTGGTCTAAATATCATTTGACCATAATATAACTTCATTGTTATACTCCAGCACAAATGATTTTGTTCTCTAGCATACTTAATAGAAAACAAAAAGGCTGAAGCCCATGATGCGACTCCAACCCTTTAATTTCTCTCGACAAAAGAAAACATATAACCCTTGCATTTATATTTAATTATTCTGAATGATATTCACTCCAAATTACCATTTTTGCGTAACAAATTCAATTTCGTAACAATATCATTCTTTCATTTTCAGTTTCGTTTAGTTTCATCCAATCCATACATCTCGTACTTCAAATCACAGAACAACACTATATATTGTTCTTTAGCACTGCTACATTATAGCACTTCAGAAACGTCCGGAAAGCACATGGCGAAACGGATATCTACTTCATTTTTGTCTTTCATTACCGAGTTTACCTCGTTCCCGATATAGCGGGCAGGTTTATCGATTTTTAGTAATATTTCATCGTTTAAAGCTAGTTTTCTCATGAAAACCTCCTGTTTATTTGTACATTTTGCGTAAGCATTTTAGTTTTTATCCTATTACTTAAAACTTGTTAGTATTTTTGAATATTTTATAATACAAAACATCATTTTAGATGATATTACAATTTGCCGAAATAGTCAAATCATAATATACTCTTACATAAATGATAACTGTTCATCTCCCCCCCCTATAAAAGTTTACAATCTTTTCTCCACCAATTCAATAAAATTTAACATCTGTTTCGTAACCCATTTATTTTTATGATAAAATAGTTGACTGTACATTTTTACACCCGACAAATTTGTCCGTACTTCTGAAAGCACCTTTTTATCCAATTCTTTCTGTACCGTGAATTTGGGTAAAAAAGAAACGCCCATTCCCTTCTTTAACAGGTTGATAATTGTTTCTGTGTTTCCAATTTCTAAAATAGGATTTATTTCCAAATCCTTTTCAGAAAGAAGTCTTTCGAGTTCATACTGATACGCTGCTCCTCTTTCGGTTAAAATAAACGGTTTTTCGATTAACTGTTGAATAGATATTTTACCGGAAGGAACATTTATTTTATCGACCAAGGTGACAAATACAATCTCTTCCTCGGTGATAACCGCACGGATCCACTCTTTTCCTAAGATTTTTTTATCCAAAGTATAGACAAAATCAATTTCATTACTTTTAGCCATTTCCATTAATTCATCAGTTGTACCTGACTTAATTGTTACCTGTACATTTGGACAGATTTGATAAAATTTCAAAAGCAAATCAGGAAGAAGTGCGGTACAAATAGACTCCACACCTCCAATCCGGAGTGTCCCCTCTAAAATATTGTTTTGTCGAGCGAAGTATTTTGCGTTGTCTGTTACACGCATAATGTCATTAGCATAAGCGACAAACGCTTGCCCCTTCTCCGTTAAATATACTCGTTTTCCAATACGCTCAAACAATTGCGTCTGCAGTTCATTTTCTAATTGTCTAATCTGAACGGTCACGGCAGATTGCGAATAGCCTAATTGTTCTGCTGCCTTAGAAAAATTTTGCGTTCCCGCCACCTTTAAAAATGTATTAATATTTCGTAATTCCATAACAACCTCTATATTAAAAAAAATCATATATATTATAAAATATATAAATTTTACATATATGTGAGTTTAGTGTACACTACTGTACAGTAATAGTAAAGAGAGGAGTCTTAATAAGATGATAAACAGTGAAAATATTTTAAATAGTGTACAGTTAGAAGAAGCAATCGAAAAATTTGTACATCAGTTTTGTACTGAAAAGCACGACATACATTCTCAAAAAGTAACTTGGTATACATCAAAGGGACAGCTTGAAAAAATAAAACAAATTGGTATTTCTAAAGAAGGGCGTCCTGTAGATGAAGTTATTTCTGAAATGACAAATGAAGTTTACCGTTATCGCGGAGATGCAAATCACCCTAGATTTTTCGGATTTGTTCCCGGTCCCGCCTCTTCTATCTCGTGGCTTGGGGATATTATGACTTCGGCTTATAACATTCATGCAGGCGGAAGCAAACTTGCTCCTATGGTAAATTGCATCGAACAAGAAGTTCTCCGTTGGCTTTGTAAACAAGTAGGTTTTACCGGAAATTCTGGAGGAGTATTTGTCAGCGGCGGTTCTATGGCAAATATTACAGCACTTACAGCGGCTCGTGATTGTAAATTGAATGACGAAAATCTTCATCTTGGTGTTGCATATGTTTCAGAACAGACACATAGTTCTGTAGCAAAAGGACTTCGTATTATCGGCATTCCTAACAGTCGCATCCGTAAAGTCGCAACAAACTCCGCATTCCAAATGGATATGGATATGTTAAAGGATATGATTGCAAAAGATAAGGAAAACGGATTCATTCCTTTTGTTGTAATAGGAACAGCAGGGACAACAAATACAGGAAGTATTGACCCTCTTGAAGAAATTGCAAAAATTTGTTCAGATAATCAGATGTGGTTCCATATTGACGGAGCGTATGGTGCTTCCGTTCTGCTCAGTCCTAAATACAGACATTTACTAAAAGGCACTGAATTAGCGGACAGTATCAGTTGGGACGCACATAAATGGCTTTTCCAGACATATGGCTGTGCTATGGTTTTGGTAAAAGATATTAAGCATTTATTTAACAGTTTTCATGTGAATCCGGAATATTTAAAAGATGTAGAGGGCGATATGGAGCATATCAATACATGGGATATTGGAATGGAACTGACAAGACCGGCAAGGGGATTAAAATTATGGCTGACTTTACAGGTGCTTGGAACACGTTTAATTGGAAGTGCTATTGAACACGGTTTCCAACTTGCCGAATGGACGCAGGAAGCATTAGAGGAACTGGATAACTGGGAAATTGTTTCGAAAGCACAATTGGCTATGCTTAACTTCCGTTACACAGCAGATGATTTGACAGATGAACAAGCGGACTTATTAAATGAAAAAGTTTCTGAAAAAATCGTAGAAAGCGGTTATGCTGCCGTATTCACAACTATTTTAAACGGAAAGAAAGTTCTCCGTATCTGTGCATTACATCCTGAAACAACAAGAGATGATATGAGAACGACAGTTCAACTTTTTGACACATATGCAAGAGAATTACACGAAGAAATGAAACATTAATGATATATGAAACATAAAAGAATACCTGTCGATAAGTCTAAGTATAAAGAGTATCGACAGGTATTTTTCCTATTAAATCGAAAATTATCCTTTTCTGAATGGCAACGCTGTTAGATTTCCAAGTATTGCAATAACACTATATGCTATCACATAAATCCACGCAGTTGAATTATAGAAAATATATATGGTTGGAATGAAAATAATTGCTGCAATCAAAACATAACTGAAACTAAATCCATTTTTTAGTCCATACATAACAGATGTCATAAAACATATTATAGGAATAATTACCAACATCATAAACATTGCACTGCCAGTATCTGTTATAGCCCAAGGAATACCATAAAACGCTATAGTCAATACGACATAAAAAACAAGATTTCTTTTTATTTTATTCATAAACCTTCCATTTCCCCATTTCTTACCTGTTCAATGTATTCCGCCGTATCCTTTGAAACATTGTCAAACAGATATTGCTTATTTTTTATCGGCTGATTCAGATGTTCTCTTCTTATTTCTTCATTTGCAACAAGAATTTCTTCTAAAAGACCTTTTGCAGACAAACGATTTGCCCCCTGTCCCATAATAATCATCTGTTCCAGACCGTCGGAAGTTGCAACAGTGACTTTATAATGTTTTCCTAATTCATGTACGGTCTTTTCAATATATTGGTCAGCAGTTTCCGCTTCTTTTGTATACACGACATGGATATTGTGATATTTCTGTACTTCACCTACATTTCCCGATACTTTATAAGCATCAAAAACAAGGATTAGCGTACATTGACGGTATCCCTGATAATTACTTAAAATATCCATCAGTTTATTTCTTGCCCCTTCTATATTTACTTCGGACAATTCTTTTAAATCTTCCCATGCAAAAATAATATTATAACCGTCAACAAGAAGATACTCTTTTTCGTATTCTTTCTTTTTTACAGGTTTTCCTATAGTGTTCTGAGAAGAAATCTGTTTTTTAAAGTTGATTTTCTTACGTTTCACCGGTCCATAAGTTCGTTCAAAAATTTCCAATAGTTCTTCCTCATCAATGACAGGTGGAAGATATACACTTTCACAGGAAATGTTCTTTGTTATTTTTTTCTCTTGGGATGAAGTATGCATATACTCTTCTACTTTATCCCAACTTACATTAAATCCCGCACCATGAGAACAGAACACAGAACCGGTTGGATTCTCCAAATCAGATTCCGAATCATACTGTATTTTTTCAATCACTTCTTCGGAATTATGACACGGTTCATAACCTTTTAATGAACAGAAGAGTCGTCCCTGTCCTTTTGTATAAGAAAGAACTTCCTTCTGATATTCCTGCATATGTACTACAGGTGCTGTTCCTGTTAAGATGCTCATTTCTCCTTCTGTTTCAGGTGATGAGAAATCTGCCTTCATTCTCTGTAAATCCGACATTGCCCGACCGATCATTTCACTTGGAACTTCCAACCTGTATTCATAAACCGGTTCTAATAAAATAGATTCCGCACGTTTTAATCCCTGTCGAACGGCACGATAAGTTGCCTGACGAAAATCTCCTCCCTCTGTATGTTTAATGTGTGATTTTCCTGTTGTAAGGATAATATTCATATCTGTAATTTCAGAACCGGTCAAAACTCCCCTATGCTGTTTCTCTTCCAAATGTGTTAAAATCAGACGCTGCCAGTTCTTATTTAAAACATCTTCACTGCACTCTGTTGAAAAACGCAGTCCACTTCCCCGTTTTCTCGGCTCTAACCGGAGTCGGACTTCCGCATAATGTCTTAGAGGTTCAAAATGTCCTGCCCCTTCTACTGCTTCCTTAATTGTTTCTTTGTAAATAATCTGTCCCTGTCCAAAAGAAACATCTGTGTGAAAGCGTTCGAAAATTAAACTTTTTAATATTTCTAACTGAATTTCGCCCATGACCTGCGCGTGAATTTCGCCTGCTTCTTTATTCCATACGATATGTAATTCCGGTTCTTCCTCTTCTAATAGTTTTAAATTTAGAAACATTCCGTGCATATCACATTCTTCCGGAAAGTGAAGGCAGTATGTTAATACGGGTTCAAGCACAGGTTTCTCAGAATGTTTCTCATTTCCAAGTCCCTCACCTGCTTTTGAAGTATTAAGACCTGTAACAGCACAAATCATCCCTGCTGTCGCTTCATTTATCGGTTGATAAGATGCGCCGGAATAAATACGAATTTGTTCTATTTTCTCTTCATCTTTTATTTTTTCTTTTACTTTTAATGTTCCGCCTGTAATTTTCAAATGACTAAGACGATTTCCCTGTTGGTCACGGGAAATTTTATATACCTTTGCGCCAAATTCATCTCCATAGTTTTTTTCATTTGTATATTGATAAATTCCTTCTAAAAAAAAGTCAACCCCTTCCAGTTTAAGTGCCGAGCCAAAATAACATGGGAACAATTTACGTTTTTCTATAAGTGTTCGGATTTCTTCTTGAGAAATATTTTCAGTTTCCAAATATTTTTCTAAAAGTATTTCATCACAAACTGCAATATTCTCCATAAAAGTTTCCTTATTTACTTTATCGCTAAAATCAATACAATGTGAATTTAAGCGGTTTTGCAGTTCGTTCAACAAGGATTCTCGTTCTGCTCCCTGCTGATCCATTTTATTAATAAAAAGAAAAACCGGAATATTGTATTTGTCCAATAGTTTCCAAAGTGTCTGTACATGGCTCTGCACACCGTCTGCACCACTGATAACGAGAATAGCGTAATCCAGCACTTGCAAAGTACGTTCCATTTCAGCCGAAAAGTCAATATGTCCGGGAGTATCCAAGAGCGTGATTTCTTTCTCGTTTAAACAAAAATTTGCCTGTTTAGAAAAAATGGTAATGCCTCGTGAACGCTCAAGGGCATCTGTATCTAAAAATGCGTTTTTATGATCTACACGTCCAAGTTTCCGAATTTGACCTGTTTTATATAAAATACTCTCGGCAAGGGTTGTCTTTCCTGCATCTACATGGGCCAATATACCGATTGTTAATTTGTTGCTTTTCATTGTTTATCTCCTATTTCGGAAAATATTGCCGTCAAAGTAGAAGATGCTTCTTCATAGGCATAATAATTTCCGGCTGTTAAAGTTTTCTGTATCGTAGACTGTGTTACGCCGTGACGTCTGGCAGCAGTTGTCTGTGTATCCTGATACTTTATCATATTATAAATGATTTCTCTTTGCCTGTCACTCCATGATAATTCCAAAGTGGCTAAAAGTGAAAAAATAGTATTTATGAGATGTACTCTTTCATTCTGCTCTCCTGCGATTTCTAAATGGATATCCGTAAATGCTTTTTGTTTTTTCTTATCTCTGTTTTGCAATATTTTTAAAGATTCTCTCGCTTTTTCATAACCCGCACCTGAAATGGTTATGGCATTCTCGGATTGAAAATCCGCCTCAATCTCACCGATACCTATGCCAAATCGAACTCTATCAGGATACATCTCATTTTTAATTTCTAAAAGCAATTTCATTAAATTACATCCTCTACAAATAAGTCCTTGAAATTCATTTTCAATTGTTGGCATAAACTTTGCAGAAATATCTTCATCATGTTCTTGATTAATTGTTTGTAATACAGTATTCAACTTTTTTTGCTGTTGCCTTTTTTCTTCAGTATTCTTTGATGAAAGAACTTCTCCGACAATAGATATATATGGTTTAGAAAAAAAGAAGAAAAACATATAAACACCTCCTTTTAAGGAGATTATATACCTATAATTATCTATAATCAATACTTATTCATTAAAATATGAATATTATATAATATAGATAATATTAGGAATAATATAAATTCATTCATTATTTAGGTTGTGATTTCTTCACAAAAAATAAAGAAGTGCCTTCACACTTCCTTACCGCATATATCCATACTTTAACATGATTTTATCTATCATTTTAGATGCCTCACTTCTTGTTAACTTTTTCAAATCTTCTTTTTCAGTCAGAGAATGATAATTAAGCAATAATCTTAAATAGTCTAACTGTTTCTTAGTAATCTTCTGAACTTTTTTGGGTTTATAGCAAAGAGGCGTCGGAGTAAAAAGAGAGGGAACGGATTTTTCAAAATCATGTGCCAGCATATGATATAATTTTGCCGTCGCCAATGCATCATGATAAGCACGATGCGCTGCCGCATTAACGATATTATAGTATCCGCATAAACTTTCTAAACTTTTTGACTCCAAATCTTTATGTACTTTCCGTGCAATTTTCAGCGTATCAATCCCTTCCTTTTCAAAAGTAAATCCATAACGCACAGCATATGTTTTCATAAACTTATAGTCAAACTGAATGTTATGTCCAAGTAAAAAGTAACCGTCACAGAATGTAACAAAATCTTGAATTACTTCTTTTGTATCACCCGCATTCTTCACCATATCATTTGTAATACCGGTTAGATTAGTAATGGCATTTGAAATTGGTACAGGTGGTTTTAGAAATTGTGCAAACCTGTCTATGACCTTTCCGTCTTTTACTTTCACAGCACCTATTTCAATAATATAATCCTTCTCTTCATTTAATCCGGTTGTTTCCAAATCAAAGGAAATATACGTTTTTTTCATAAATGTTAAATTCCTTTCTTAAACGGACAATTCGCAAATAAGTCCGTAACGGCTTTTTCATAAGTAAATAACTTTTCCGATTTCTTAATTTTTTTCATATATTTTTCGGCATATTCAAAAGACTGTCCCATATAAGACCAAAGTTCTTTCATTTTAAATAGAGTATTTCGTTCTCCAGAACTGATTTCTTGATAGGCAACATAAATATCGTCATGAAAGTTTTTAAATCTGTTTATATCTGGTTTTACTTTCTTTTCAATTGAAGAAAACAGTGAAGGATTTGCAACTACTCCCCTTCCGCACATAATTTTTTCTACAAAAGGAAATCTATCACAAAATCGCTTAAAATCCTCAATCGTATAAATATCCCCATTATAGCAGAGCGAATGTCGGCTCTTATTTACAGCATCTTGAAAAATCTCCCAATTAGGCTTATTTTTATAAAAATCAATCTGTAATCTCGGATGAACAATCAGTTCTTCCACCGGGTATTTATTATAAATTTCAATCAGGCGATGAAATTCATCCACTGAATTTTTGCCTATGCGTGTTTTTATGGAAATTTTCATATCCAATTTAGAATAAATTTCATCTAAAAAACGATCTAATTCTTCAGGATATGCTAAAAACCCTGAGCCTTTCCCTTTTGCAACAACCGTTCCGGACGGGCATCCTAAGTTTAAATTAATTTCCTTATATCCCATATCTTGAATTTCTTTTGCCGTTGTAATAAAGTCTTCAGATTTATTTGTCAAAAGTTGAGGTACAACGTAAAGCCCTTTATTATTCTCTATAGAAAGTTCTTTTTTCTCCCTCGTATTAAAACGTTTATTCGGATGAGGAACAATGAAAGGAGTAAAATATTTATCTAACGGAAGAAAATATTTGTGATAAGCATTTCTAAAAACATAAGTTGTAACCGACTCAAGTGGTGCTAAATAGTATTTCATCGTCTATTCTCTCCCTGTTAATAATTGAATAGATATTTTCAATTTTTCTAAACGTTCATAAAATTGTGTATAAAAATCTTCTTCCTGATGATATGGTTCTAAAAAGAACGTCTGTAAAAGTAGCACATTTATTTTTTTGGCCTTCTCATCATTTTGAAGTTTAATTAATATTTTTTGTACATCCGTCAAAAAATAATGCCAGTCAGAAATATATTTTTCATTTTTCTTTAAGTCAGGTGTATCAATCCACTTTTTTATTTTAACTTTTGTACGATTTTCTTTTTTGCATTCGTGTATTTGTAAAAAATATTGAAAAGATTTTCCGTCATAATATCTTCCAAGCGGAAAAAGACGACAAATTCCCGGTCGGATACTGTGAATACTACATCTTCCTTCACTATTTAAAAAAGCACACTGTTCTTCTTTTCCTGTCATCTTTAAGTTGGGGAAAATAACGCCGTCCACTACATTTAATTCTATTTTATCTGCCAAAAGTTGTTCAAATCTTTGATTTAATCCGAAAGTCAGACGATATATATCTAGCGGATCAAGAATAATGGATTCCCCCATTTTCTGACAACAGGCAGAACATCCTTGGCAATCATTACAGTCTGCTTTTACAAGATCATTAGCAGTATATAACTTTCCATCTGAAATTTCTTCCATGCTCACTTCTCTTCTCACGTAAATTCTCCTTTATCTTTCTGTTTTTCTTAAAATATCTAAAGTATGTGCCCCGGCTCCCAGTAATTCGGGTCTTTCACATATAGATAAATGATATTTGATAAATGTTTCAAATGTTTCCGGTGTCATGGCATTAAGAATCGGACGCATATAGTTGGCAGGACCGTCTGCAGAAATTAATTTAATTCTCTCTAATCCCGCTCCTTTTCGTACCTCGTCTATATCTTCAATGCGAACGTAATCATACAAATCTTCCGCCTCGGAAACGACATGAAATTCTCCGTTTACTTTCCCGCTTTGAATACTTTCCTCAATGTGATTTTCCTTAAAACCATAAGTTAAAATACTATATTCATTCATGCAGTAAGCAACAAGAATAATTCCGTTTTCTTTTACAACTCTTTTAGCTTCTGAAAGTGCTTTTATTTTATCTTCCATTGTATACAAGTGGTACATCGGTCCGAATACAAGTACCATATCAAATGTATTGTCTTGAAAACGTGATAAATTTAACGCCGTCCCCTGATAAGCTTTTACATTACTTCCTTTTGATTTCAAAATCCCCAAATTATATTTTACAAGTTCAATAGCAGTTACATCGTATCCTTCTTCGGCGAGGGCGACAGAATAACGCCCTGTTCCAGCTCCCACATCAAGAATACTCGCCCTTTCTTTTCCTTTCAAATATTCATGGATATATTTCATGGAAGTAATAAACTCCACCTGACCATGTCTTCTTGTCAGTCTTTTTTCTTCACAAAATTTATTATAATACTTTTCTAATTCAATTGTCATTTATAGAGTACCTTTCATTATTTTCTTAAACGATTATACAGGAAAAATCCTCCCACTAAAATAATTATATATACAAGAAGGAGAAATGTAGTTCCATTTGTTTTTGGTATAAATGTGAGGAATACTGGAAAACCTACCACCATAATTGGAGATAATACTTTGAAAATTGTATAGAATATTTTATTCCCCTTTGATATATCTTTCGGTTTAAATTTATCTGCATCTTTTGCCTTGCAAACAACATTCGCCCCAAAACGTCCAAAATATCTATATGCCATATACTCTACTCCATTTAACTCAAACTCAGGATACATACCTTCTTTGGTAATGAAAATGTTCAAATGATTATCTTTGGCATATTTCAGCAATTCTTCCGTAAATTCGGTTGAATTCATGCACATCGTTTCAGGACGAAACGAAAACTCGCATACCTCTTCGGCCGCTGCCATTTTTTTAAAATCATTCATAATATCGGCAAAAACAGAACCATTTCTTTCTTCTCTTTCCATATTTGCCAAATATGTATCTATATCCAAAGTAAACAGTGTGTTTTGTTCCATCTTATCGCAAAAGAAGATGGCGCCCTGCAACCTTTTCTGTTCTTTTTCCAAATATTCTTTCTGGGCAATGATTGCATCAGAAAGAGAAATTTCCTCAGCAAGAATTTTTCGTATCTCTTCGATAGGCATATCTAACTTCCGCAATAATTTAATGATCTTTAACGTGCGTATATCTTCATCATCATATTCTCTGTAAGAATTTTCTGTATTTCTTTTTACAGAAAGAAGTCCTTTCTTTTCGTAGTAACGAATGTTTTGTTTTGTAATTCCTGTCTGTTCCTCAACAAATTTAATATTCAGCATATGAATTGCCCCCTTTTTCTTATTTTCTGCCTAAAATATAAGGGATATAGTAGGTATAAGGTCAATCTTTTTTTGAATTTATTGCTCGCTTTCAATCCATTGACGCAATTCCTGCATACGAACATCCGTAGAAGCAATTGTATCCGCACATTTTTTCAATTCTTCACAAATTTCCTGCTGATTGGAAATATTTTTCTTATATCGAATTTGATGTTCTAAACTCGCCCAAAAATTCATTGCCACCGTACGAATCTGTACTTCCACACGCATAGGCTGTTTACAGTCCGAGAAAAACACAGGTATCTCTAAAATCAAATGATAACTGCGGTAGCCGTTTTCTTTCGGATTTTTAATATAATCCTTCACAGTTATAACAGATATATCATCTTGTTTCGTAAGCATTTCTGCCACATGATAAATATCTTCAATAAACGGACAGATAACACGTATTCCGGCAATATCATTTAAGTTTTGTTGAATATTTTCATTACTGAAGGTTTTTCCAAGACGCTGAAGTTTTTCGGCGATACTGATTGGTTTTTTAATACGGCTTTGAATACTCTCAATCGGATTACGATCTCCTTCCAAAGATAATTCATCATTTAAAACTTCTAACTTCGTAGTCACTTCCCTGATTGCCGAGCGATATTTCATCATGAGTCTGTTAAATTCCATTAAATTTTCAATAACATTTCCTCCATCACCTTTTAAGAAGAGGTTCATTAATTCTTCTTGTTCATGCTTCAACATAGTTTTATCCTCCTTTCTATTTATGGTACGGTTCGCCATTTATAATACGGTAACTGCGATAAATTTGTTCCAACAAAACAACTCTCATAAGTTGATGCGGAAAAGTCATTTTAGAAAAGCTAAGTGCATAATCTGAACGATTTAACACTTCTTTTCCAAGTCCGATTGAACCGCCGATAATAAACGTAATATGACTTATCCCCTGTACGCCTAGTTTTTCGATTTTATCAGCAAGTTCTTCTGAGGTGAGTTGTTTTCCTGCTATTTCAAGAGTAATCACATACGCATCTTCTTTTACATATTTCATAATACGTTCCGCTTCTTTAGAACGAATTTGAGTTTCCAGTGTTTCACTGGCAGAATCCGGCGTTTTTTCATCAGTTACTTCTATAATTTCTAATTTACAATATTTACTCAAACGTTTTGTATATTCTGCAATAGCATCTTTCAGATATTTTTCTTTCAACTTTCCAACGGTAATAACTGTAATCTTCATTTTTCTATTCCTTTAACTAAAAATGTCTTTGTGTAAACATCACACAAAGACATTTTATAATATTTCTCTATTAACGTAAAGAGACACTTCATTATTTATTTGCTAAATTCCCCGCAAAAATAAACTGCATAAATCGAACAAAAGTATACAATACAAACAGCACGGCAATTATTGTTTCAATTAAAACAATGTATTGAAGAATGGGAAGCGGTTGTTTCATATTTGCAAGACAGACCATTGTCTGTTTCGTTGCGATTGCACTGATTACAAATGGGAATGTAAATGCCGCATAGGTTGGATAAAATTTTAATTTTAAATAACCAATTGCTTTTATAAGTGCCAAAACATAAAATACTGTTGCCGCAAATAACATAACCAATAAAAAAGCTTTTGATTTTGGTGTAACAGATTGAACATATCCTACGATACAAAGACTTGTCGGCGCTGCATAAATACAAAAAAGAGGTTTTGCTGACTCCGGAATATTTTTGTATTTTATGTAACGCATTGTTACAAGAATCAATAAGAAAAATAATGTAATCAGCCCAAACCAAAATGCAAAAACACCAACTTTTAATTCTTCAAAAACAGGGGCAGTAACAGCCGCAGCGGCAATTCCTACATATACAATGAAATAACTTGCGAATACTTTTTGGAATTGAATTTTCAGTATAAATTTTACTGTAAAATAAACAATCAATGCTATGTGTAAGCAAATTGCAAAAAACCAAATAATTTTTGCACCTGTACTAATAAATGGTTTGATATAAGTGCTTAAGAGCATCAATGCCATCGGAAATGTAGCCGAAACACTGGCCATAATAGGATTTTGCATATCTTCTTTTATTAATTTGGGAAACATAACCAGTTTCAAAATAAGTAAAAGAAGCAAAAATGCAGCCGCCATTCCGCAGATATATCGAACGCTTTCTCCGTAACTCTGTAAAAGATTACCAAGAGCCGCAAATCCAAGAATAACTCCGGAAAGGGAAAGTGGAATTTTTTTAATTACCTTTTTCATTTTCATCCCTTCCTTTATCTTAAATATCGGCAATCACACGTCTTTGCGCAGGCTCATCGATTTCATCCAAATTTCTTATTCCTAATTCACGACAAATGATTTGAGAAACTTTCCACGCACAAAGTCCTGTAAAAAAGATACATTGTTCTTTGTGTTCTCCACGTCCTTTATCAAATTCTTTTGTAAGGACACGACAGCAAATTACATTTTTACCATTTGCCTCTTTAAACCAATCATGAAGTTCTTTTGTAAGTTCCATACATTTTATGCTTTTGGGGTTTGTTGGGCCATCCTGCTCTGTACGCCCGAAAAACAGTCCAAGGGCAAGGATTCCGCCATTAAATGCTCCGCAGACACATCCTGACTTTCCTGCACCTACGGCCATACCTGACGCCATTGCAATAACTTCTTTGGGAACATCCAACTTAAATTCATCGCGGATAGCGCTCACTAAAGCTTCACAGCAATAATACCCTTCCTTAAATTTTTTCTCAGCCACTTGTTGAACGGTTCTTGGACTGATTTCAGTTACTCCAATTTTCATTGTTGTTTCCTCCTTATGTATAAACTCTTTACTGTTATAGTTTAACATACAATAAGAAGTTCTTTTTATTGTTTATTTTCATACATTTATAGATTTGTTTTATAAGTAATATTATTTTTTCTTTTCCGGTAACTGAACAAGAATAACTGCCATAAATACAATAAGGCAACCGATAATCTCTTTAATACTTAATGCCTGCCCCAAAATAATCCAACCTGCCAAAACGGAAATGACAGATTCCAGACTTAATATCATAGAAGCAACTGTCGGATTCATATCTTTTTGTCCGATAACCTGTAATGTATAAGCAACGCCACAGGACATAACTCCGGCATATAAAATTGGTACAATTGCATCTGTCATTGCCGAAAGATTTGGATTTTCAAATAAAATTGCACCGATTGCGCTGATCGTACCGCTTATAAAAAATTGGATGGCAGATAGACAAACTCCGTCTGCTTTTGGCGCAAAATGATCAATAACTAAAATATGTATTGCAAATAAAACTGCACAAATCAGTACAAGAAAATCACCTTTACCAATAGAAAAATTTTCATTAATGCAAAGTAAATATAATCCGATGACTGCCATAACCGCACCAATCCATATTTTCTTCGCAATTTTCTTACCAAAAAGCAATTCGACCAGTGGAACAATGATAATATATAATGTTGTGATAAATCCCGCTTTTCCTACTGTTGTATGCTGAATACCCATTTGCTGCAAAAGACTGGCTCCACAGAGTGCAATACCACAACAGATACCACCTATCCAAACCATTTTTCGATTTGTATATTTTTCTTCTATGCTTCGATTTCTCAAAAGCGGATTTTTCTTTGAACGGTACACGATTAACGGAATTAATACTGTTCCTCCTATCAAAAATCTAGCTGCATTAAAAGTAAACGGTCCTATGTAGTCCATTCCTACACTCTGCGCCACAAAAGCCGTTCCCCAAATAATTGCCGTCAATAAAAGTAATATACTGTTTCTGATTTTTTCTTTCTGCATAATTTCCCCCTAATAAAATATCCTATAAATATTTTGCCATATATGGCTGCATAAAAATATCTTTGGACATTTTGTCCAAAGATATTTTTCAATGCTTTTTCAAGAATTTATATTCTTTCTATTTGTTTGAAAGATATTCGTGAATTCCTTTTGCACCTGCTTTACCTGCACCCATTGCTAAGATAACAGTTGCCGCTCCTGTTACGGCATCGCCTCCGGCATAAACGCCTTCTTTTGTTGTTTTTCCTGTTTCTTCTTCTGCAACGATACATTTCCACTTGTTGACTTCCAAACCTTCTGTTGTTGAAGAAATTAATGGGTTTGGAGATGTACCAAGCGACATGATAACTGTATCTAAGTCAATTGTAAATTCTGAATCTGCAACTTCGATAGGACGTCTTCTTCCTGATGCATCCGGTTCGCCTAATTCCATTTTTACACAAACCATTCCTTTTACATATCCTGCGTCATCTACTAAGATTTCTTTTGGATTTGTCAATAAATCGAAGATAATTCCTTCTTCTTTTGCATGGTGAATTTCTTCTACTCTGGCTGGAAGTTCCTCTTCACTTCGACGATATACAATGTGAACCTCTGCTCCAAGACGAAGTGCTGTTCTTGCAGCATCCATAGCAACGTTGCCTCCACCGATAACGGCAACTTTGTGTCCGGCAGCAATAGGAGTATCATAAGATTCATCAAAAGCTTTCATCAAGTTACTTCTTGTCAAGTATTCATTAGCTGAAAATACCCCATTAGCATTTTCTCCCGGAATACCCATGAATTTTGGAAGACCGGCACCTGAACCGATAAATACCGCTTCAAATCCTTCTTCTTCAATTAACTGATCGATTGTCGTTGATTTCCCGATAACAACGTTTGTTTCAAATTTAACGCCCAATTCTTTTACTTTTTCAATTTCTTTAGCTACTACAGCGTGTTTTGGAAGACGAAATTCAGGAATACCGTATACCAATACACCACCCAATTCATGAAGTGCTTCAAAAACAGTTACGTCATATCCTAATTTTGCCAAATCACCGGCACATGTAAGTCCGGCAGGGCCTGAACCGATAACGGCAACTTTATGTCCGTTTTTCTTTTCTGCACCAACCGGTTTAATATTATTTTCGAGAGCATAATCTGCCACAAATCTTTCTAATTTACCGATAGATACAGGTTCTCCCTTAATACCACGGATACATTTTCCTTCGCACTGTGATTCCTGCGGACATACACGACCACAAACGGCAGGAAGTGCTGAAGATTGTCCGATTACTTTATATGCCTCTTCAATATTTCCTTCTTTTACTTCTTTGATAAATGCAGGAATGTTAATAGAAACAGGGCAACCTTCGATACATTTTGCATTTTTACAGTTAATACATCTTGTAGCTTCTTCCATTGCTTCTTCTTTATTATATCCTAAACAGACTTCATCAAAATTTTTAGCACGAACTGCCGGTTCTTGTTCTCGTACCGGAACTTTTTTTAATACATCAGCCATTAGTTGTCACCTCCACAATGACCACATCCACCATGATGTGTATCACCTTCCTGTAATTTTAACATTGCACGACCTTCTTCAGTTTTGTACATTTGCTGTCTTTTCATTGCCTGATCAAAATCAACTAAATGACCGTCAAATTCAGGACCGTCTACACAGGCAAATTTAATCTCATCGCCTACCTGAAGACGACAGGCACCACACATACCTGTTCCATCTACCATAATTGGATTCATACTTACGATTGTTGGAAGTTCTAACTGTTTTGTAAGCAGACAAACGAATTTCATCATAATCATTGGTCCGATTGCCACACATACGTCATATTTTTTACCTTCTTCTTTTACAAGTTTTTCAACCATACTTGTAACCATTCCTGCATGACCGTAAGAACCATCATCTGTACAGACATAAAGGTTTCCTGCGACGTCTTCCATCTCTTTTTCCAAAATAAGCATATTCTTTGTTTTGCATCCAACAACAACATCTGCATCAATGCCTTTTTCATGTAACCACTTAACTTGCGGATAAACCGGAGCTGCTCCAACTCCACCCGCTACAAACAGCATCTTCTTATTCTTTAATGTTTCTAAATCTTCTGAAACAAACTCAGATGCACATCCCAAAGGTCCTGTAAAATCTCTGAAACTATCTCCTGCTTTTAATTCAGCCATTTTTTGAGTAGATGCTCCTACAATCTGAAATACAATTGTGATTGTTCCTGCTTCTCTGTTGTAATCACAAATTGTCAATGGGATTCTCTCTCCCTTATCATCCATTTTTACAATTACGAACTGACCTGGCTCACAATGTTTTGCAACTCTTGGTGCTTCCACGTCCATGAGATAAATCTTATCTGCAAGTTCTTCTGCTTTTAATATTTTATACATCACGTGCCTCCTTAAATTTTCTCTACCTATAATGATAAAACATCATTCCCAAAATATCAAGATGAATATTGGAAAGTATTCATCATATAAGGTACTAAAAAGGCGACTGATTTGCAGCCGCCCATTTAAAAATATTTTTTTAGAAATCAACTTCTGTTCCGTAATAAATGCAAGTAAATAATCTTTCCATTGTCGCCGGATCAATTGCTCTAGGGTTAGAACCTGTACAGGCATCTCCTACTGCATTTTCTGCGATGGCAGAAATTTTTTCTTTAAATTCATCCTCTTTAATTCCAAAGTCTTTTAATGTTGCCGGAATTCCGAGAATTACATTAAATTCATCAATCTTAGCACATAAACTATTGATTAATGCCTGTTCTGAATTTCCTACAAGACCTACTCTGCGAGCGATTTCAGCATAGCGTTTTGCTGCTACAGGGTCTTTTGCATTATATTTAATAACGTATGGAAGGTACATAGCGTTTGCAAGACCATGTGTAATATGTCCTGTTGAGAATGCAGCACCTGTTTTGTGTGCCATTGAATGTACGATTCCAAGTAAAGCATTAGAAAATGCCATACCTGCAAGACACTGTGCATCGTGCATTTTTGCTCTTGCTGTCATATTGCCTTTAAACGATGCCGGTAAGTAATCAAATACCATTTCAATTGCCTGAATAGCAAGTGGATCTGTATATGCACAATTCAAAGTAGATACATATGCTTCGATAGCGTGTGTCAACGCATCCATTCCTGTATATGCAACCTGATGTGCAGGAAGCCCTTCTACCAGTTCTGAATCTACGATAGCAACATCAGGTGTAATGTTAAAGTCTGCTAAAGGATATTTAATTCCTTTTGCATAATCTGTAATAACAGAGAATGCTGTTACTTCTGTTGCTGTTCCTGATGTAGATGGAATAGCAGCAAATTTTGCTTTCTGTCTTAATTCAGGGAAATTAAATGGAATACATAAATCTTCAAATGTTACGTCCGGATATTCATAAAATGCCCACATTGCTTTAGCGGCATCAATTGGTGAACCTCCACCCATGGCAACAATCCAGTCTGGTTCAAAAGCACGCATTGCTTCAGCGCCTTTCATAACTGTTTCTACAGATGGGTCAGGTTCAACACCTTCGAATAACTGAACTTCCATACCTGCTTCTTTTAAGTAGTTAACCGCTTTGTCTAAGAAGCCCTGACGTTTCATAGAACCGCCACCAACTACAAGAATTGCTTTTTTACCTTTTAAGTTTTTCAGTTCTTCCAAACAACCTTTTCCATGATAAATATCTCTTGGTAATGTAAATCTGCTCATTATTCTGCATCTCCTTTGAATATATTCTTTGTCAAATTTTCGACAGTAATATTATACAACTGTTAAATATTTAACGCAATACTTTTTGGTGAATTTATGCAAATAATTTATATTTTATTCCAATACATTTTCTTCTGTTGTCACATCCAATTCCAAGTCATAGTTTCGCACTGTTACCGCACTTGCTTTTCCGGTAGAGTTTTCTACAAGCACTGCACTAAAAATCAGATTTCCCTGCGGCATAGGTATAGGCCCTATATATTTTTTCCAGTTTTCTTCCGTAGGTTCTGTTGTTCCGAAAGCATAATAAGCCGTATATCCTTCTTTAACTTCAACCGTAATTTTTTCCTGCTGTTCATACAAACCGCTTGAAGGGGAAACGATAGGAGCTTCCATAAGCGGTGTTTCTATTTTATATGTATGTTTTGACAACAGACTCGGAACACCTTTTTTATTTACGGCAACTGCTCTTACAATCCAATTTCCCTCCTCTAAAAGTATCGGTAAATCTTTATTATATTTTGCACCGGTAGTTTCTGAAGGTTCTGAACCATCCAGCGTATAGTAAATATCATTTCCCTTAGAATACAACTCCAATTCTTCTTTTTCATCATAAGAGTCCTTTTTTAAAGAAAAAGTAGGTTTTTCTACAACATAATCAGAAAGTGCAGATAAAACTGAATCGGATTTACAGTTTGCCATAAGGATGGAAATTCTGTCTTTTTTTTCAGAATTCATATAGACTTCAATTAACCCTTTATATAATTCTATATTATTTTTCTGATTTTCTATTTCTTCTAAAAACACTTCTTCTGCAGAATAGAAATCATCTTTTGCTAAATATACATCTGAAATTCCGATATACCCTTCCGCCTTCTTTTTGTCCTTTTCTATAGCGGATTCAAAATGACGGATTGCCGTATCATATTTCTTTTTTTCTAATGCATTATATCCTTTCTTGATATATCCCGCATAGGAGGTCTGATAAAGTAACAATCCAATTAAAATGACAAAAAGAAGTGAAGTTAAAATAATAACTATTTTTTTATGACTATTTTGTCGTTTTTTCTTTGATTTTCCGGATGTTTTTTTCGATTGCTTTTGCTGACTTCCACTATACAATTCATTTCTTACATGTTCAGCAAGAAGATCATCCAGTGAATTGTAATCCGGAACAATTCGCACTTCCTCTCCACATCTTTCACAATATAAAGAGCCTTCTTTTATTTCAGCACCACATTTCCTACATTTCACTATAATGCCTCCTTGCATACTGCACTGACGCAATTATACATAAGCATTGCCCGTGTCATCACTCCTACACCGCCCGGTACGGGAGTAATTGCACTTACTATTTCCGCTACATCATCAAAGTCCACATCACCACATAAAGTATTGTCTTCATTTCGATGAATACCTACGTCTATAACAACAGCTCCCTGTTTTAAATATTCTTTTGTAATAAATTTGGGTTTTCCAATTGCTACAATGACAATATCTGCACGTTTTGTAATTTCTTTTAAATTTTTTGTACGGGAATGAGTAATTGTAACCGTTCCGTTTTCCCTAAGCAATAAAAGCGCTGTAGGTTTTCCGACAATATTGCTTCTGCCGATAACAACGCATTCTTTCCCCGTGATTTCAATTCCGGAACGCTTTAACAACTGAATAATTCCCGCCGGCGTACAGCATTCAAAACTTTGTTCTCCTATGCAAAGACGTCCAATGTTCACTTCATGGAACCCGTCCACATCTTTTTCAGGAGAAATCGCCTGTGTAACTACTTCTTCATGTATATGTGAAGGAAGAGGCAATTGAACAAGAATACCGTGTACATTCACATCCCCGTTTAATTTCTCTATTAAATTTACTAATTCCTGTTCCGTAGTTTCTTCAGGCAATTCATAAGACAGAGAGCGAATACCAATGTATTCGCAATCTCTCTTTTTCCCGTTTACATATACTGTCGATGCCGCATCGTTCCCAACCTGAATAACTGCAAGACATACGTCTTTTCCCTCTCTTTTAAGTTGTTCTACTTTTGTTTTTAATTCATTTTTTATCTCTAATGCAATTTTTTTTCCGTCAATTAATTTCGGCATCGTATCACCCCTTACATTTAAAATAATCCGGTAATTTTACCTTCTTCATTTACATCAATTCCATTTGCAGCAGGAACTTTTGGAAGTCCCGGCATTGTCATAACAGCACCTGTCAAAGCGACAACAAAGCCTGCTCCCGCATTTACATATACTTCTCTGATATGAATTGTAAAGTTTTCAGGACGTCCTAATAATGTGGCATCATCAGATAGAGAATATTGGTTTTTCGCCATACAAATTGGGAGATTTCCAAATCCCATACTTTCGATTTTTGCCAACTGTTTTTCTGCTGCAGGAGCATATTCCACAGAGGCTGCTCCGTAAATTTCTTTTGAAATTGTTTCAATTTTTTCTTTTAATGATAATTCATCATTATATAATGTATGGAAATGACTTTCTTTCTTTTCAAGTGTTTCCAAAACTTTTTCCGCTAAAGCAATTCCGCCCTCGCCGCCTTTTTCCCATACTTCTGATAAAGCAAATTCGCATCCGCGTTCTTCACAGAAGTTTTTGATATATTCATTTTCAGCGTCCGTATCTGTTACAAATGAATTTAATGTTACAACAACAGGCACTCCGAATTTCTGTACGTTTTCAATATGTTTTTCTAAGTTTACAATTCCTTTTTTCAGCGCGTCTAAGTTTTCTTCCGCCAAATCTTTTTTAGCAACTCCACCGTTGTATTTTAATGCTCTGACTGTGGCAACTAAAACAACTGCGTCAGGTTTCAGATTAGCACTTCTGCATTTAATATCCATGAATTTTTCTGCTCCTAAATCAGCACCAAATCCGGCTTCCGTAATGGCAATATCACATAATTTTAATGCTGTCTTTGTTGCACGAACACTGTTACATCCGTGTGCGATGTTGGCAAACGGACCGCCATGTACTAATGCAGGTGTATGTTCTAATGTCTGAATTAAGTTTGGTTTGATTGCATCTTTCAAAAGGGCAGTCATTGCACCTGTTGCTTCCAACTGGTCAGCAGTTACAGGTTCTCCCGCAAAATTATAAGCAACAATAATTTTTCCTAATCTTTCTTTTAAATCTTGTAAATCATTTGCAAGACATAAAATTGCCATAATTTCAGATGCTACCGTAATAACAAAATGATCTTCACGAACCATTCCGTCCATTTTATTTCCAAGACCGACAACGATATTTCTCAAAACACGGTCATTCATGTCTAAGCAACGTTTCCATACAACTTGTCTTGGATCAATCTGCAAAGCATTTCCCTGCTGAATATGATTGTCAAGCATCGCTGCCAATAAGTTATTTGCAGACGTAATTGCATGAAAATCCCCTGTAAAATGTAAGTTTAAATCTTCCATAGGAACAACCTGTGCGTATCCCCCGCCTGCTGCACCGCCTTTAATACCGAAGCATGGTCCTAAAGATGGTTCACGAAGAGCGATAATTGCCTTTTTATTTAACTTTGCAAACGCCTGCCCAAGACCTACGCTTGTAGTTGTTTTCCCCTCTCCTGCCGGAGTTGGATTGATGGCTGTCACCAATACTAATTTACCATCTTCGTTATCTTTTACTTTTTCCCATAATTCATCAGAGATTTTCGCCTTGTATTTTCCGTAAAAGTCTAAATCATCCTCCTTAATTCCTATAGAGGCTGCCACCTCTTTAATGTGCTGCATAGTTGCTTCCTGTGCAATCTGAATATCTGTTTTCATCTTTTTTCCTCCTTTGTTTTAGACATTTTCTTCTATATATTGTTCAAATTCTTCTATAGACATTAATACTTTTCTCGGTTTTGTTCCTTCTTCTTCACCTACAACACCCGCTTCAAAAAGTTGGTCCATAATACGTGCTGCACGGTTAAAACCGATTTTAAATACTCTTTGCAACATTCCTATGGATGCCTTATCTTTTTCGATAATGAAACGACCTGCATCAGCAAAATAAACATCCCGCTCATTTCCAACGTTTCCTGCAGCAGTTGTATTTACTCCGCCTACTGAAGCACTGTTTACCTGTTTTGTTATTTCCTCATCATATGAAACATTTCCATTTTGATTTACAAGGAAATCAACAACTGCCTGCACTTCTTTGTCGGATACAAATGACCCTTGTACACGGGCAGGTTTCTGATAACCCGAAGGGTAAAATAACATATCTCCCTTGCCAAGCAGTTTTTCAGCACCGTTCATATCAATGATAGTGCGGGAATCTACTCCTGATGAAACGGAAAATGCAATTCGAGAAGGCATATTTGCCTTAATCAGTCCGGTAATAACATTTACGGACGGACGCTGGGTAGCCAATACTAAATGTATACCCGCAGCTCTCGCTAACTGTGCCAGACGGCATATAGCAGTTTCAACTTCTCCCGGAGCAACCATCATTAAATCGGCTAATTCATCTACAATAATAACAATTTGTGGAAGTTTTTCCGGTTTTGTTTCATCTTCAATATCTTTTATCTGCTCAACTTTATCGTTGTATCCGTTTAAATCTCTTACGTTATATTCAGCGAACAACTGATAACGTTTTTCCATTTCCACAACCGCCCAGTTTAACGCCCCCGATGCTTTCTTCGGATCGGTGACAACCGGAATCATTAGATGCGGGATACCGTTGTAAACACTTAATTCAACAACTTTAGGATCAATCATAATCAATTTAACTTCATCCGGCCTTGCCTTATAAAGAATACTCATAATAAGTGTATTGATGCATACGGACTTTCCGGAACCTGTCGCTCCTGCAATCAGAACATGAGGCATCTTTTTAATATCGGCAACAACAACTTTACCCGCAATATCCTTTCCGGCAGCAAAAGCAATATTTGACGGATGTGATTGAAATTCTTTTGTTTCCAACAAATCTCTTAACATTACTGCTGTATTTTCACGATTAGGAACTTCAATTCCTACAGCCGCCTTTCCTGGAATCGGAGCCTCAATACGAATATCCGCCGCCGCTAAATTCAGTTTTATATCATCACTCAGTCCAACAATTTTACTTACTTTCACTCCTTGTTCAGGCTGTAATTCAAATCTTGTCACGGAAGGACCGCAACTTACATTTGTTACAGTAACATTTACCCCGAAATTTTTCAATGTCTGCTGTAATTTTATTGCTGTTTCTCTTAAATAAGTATCGGAATCACCATTGGAACGTTTCCCCTTTTTCAATAAATCCAATGGTGGAAATTCATATTCCGAATTGGAATGCCCTTTTTCATTTGCAATGACTTTCTCAACTTCTTCCACTTGAGCGGAAGCATCTACTTTTTCTTTTTTCTTTTTTGCCATCGATTCTTTTGGCATTTCCGAAACTTCTTCTACTGTACGATGAATAATCATATTTTCAGAAATCGGTTCTTCTACTTCTTCATGAAACGGTGATTCTAAAGGTTCGTCTGAATATAATGGAGGCATCTCCTCAGGAAATAGCTCCTTTACATCTTTAGCAGGTTCTTTTGGCATTAATGTTGTATCGAAAGATACACCCTTAACTTGTCTATCCCGTCTTTTTAATTCTTTGTTCTGGCGTTTTTCTTCTCTTCGCACAACAGACTGCTCTTTTCTTTTCTGCACATCTGCTTTTGCCGTCTTATATGCTTTTTCTCCACTTTTTTTCACTCCCCGCAGAAATGATTTCTCCGTTATAATAACAAGGCAGATAATACTTAAAATAATTACAATTACATATGCACCGATAACGCCTACAAAATGACATAAAAATTTTGAAAACATTCCTCCGACAATTCCCCCGCCCTGTTTATGTAGTGCAGATGTATCATAATAGGACAACAATGTCACTGTGTCATTGTATTCAAACGTAAGTAATTGTGTAAATGTACATATCAGCATTGTCAATACGATTCCTGCTCCAAGTTTTATGTACGCAACGGAATTGCCTTTATTTGAAATAGCAAAAGCAATTCCGATAAAAAGAAGAATCGGTATAATATATGCCGGTAACCCAAAAGTTCCAAATAAAAAGGAGGATACTATATCACCCATAATTCCCCCTATACCAAAATTACTGATGAGTAATAAAATACATACTGCAAGGGAAAGCAGAATGAAAATTTCGTTTTTTAAAAATGTATTTTGCTGTACTGCCTTTTTTCCCGTCTGCTTTTTGGTTGTCTTTTTCGCTGTCGTTCGTTTGGCTGCCTTTTTGCTTTTGTTTGACTTTGCTGCCATGAACTCTCCTCCTCTAACTTTAAACATACATATCCTATTATAGCATTTTAGGAAACCTGTGTCATTATTTATTTTTCGTCCGTTTTTCTATTAATTCGTGTAATTTTTGCAAAGCCTCCTTCATACCTCCAACTTCGTCAATCAATCCTTCTTTTACTGCTTCTTCCCCTTCAAGCATCGTTCCCACATCTTTTACAAGTTGTGTCGGATCTAGCATCAATTCCTCAATTCGTTTTTGACTAATATTTGAGTGCTTAGAAATAAATTTTGTAATCCGATTTTGTGTCTTTTCAATATTTCGATAACTTTGCATTACTCCGATAAACATACCGCTTGACCTCACAGGATGAATAACCATTGTCCCACTAGGAACAATAAATGAATAATCTGCCGAAACTGCCAACGGACCTCCGATAGAATGACTTCCACCAAGCACAAGAGATACGCTCGGTTTACTTAGGGACGCTATCATTTCCGCAATGGCAAGTCCGGCTTCCACATCCCCTCCAAGTGTATTTAATAAAATTAACAGCCCTTCAATCTCTTCGTTGTCCTCCACTTCTGCAAGTTTAGGAAGTAAATGTTCATACTTTGTTGCCTTTGTGTTTCCTGAAACCGCTTCATGTCCTTCAATTTCTCCGATGATGGTAAGAAGTTGAATATTATGCTGTTTCTTATTATGTGCCAAAGACAACGTTCCCATTTCTTTTATTTCTTCATTTTGTTTTTCCGCATTTTCACTCATATTTCTTTCCTGCCTTTTTTTCTTTTAGTATTTGCAGAAAATTCTCATTTATGTAAAATCCATAAAAAAAGGAAAGAAAACTTCTTCTGAAATTTTCTTTCCCTCATATGCTATACTAATTCTAAAGCCTGTGCTAAATCATCAATAATGTCTTCTGCATTTTCAACACCAACACTGAAGCGAATCAAATCAGGCTGCACGCCCGCTTCAATCAATTCCTGTTCATTCATCTGACGATGTGTGTGACTTGCAGGATGAAGTACAGAAGTTCTTGAATCCGCTACATGTGTTACGATTGCAGCCAGTTTCAAATTATCCATCAATGTGACAGAAGCATCTCTTCCACCTTTAATGCCAAAGGTCAATACACCACAACTTCCGTTTGGAAGATATTTCTGTGCGAGTGCATGGTATTTATCTCCTTCCAAATCCGGATAACTAACCCATGCTACTTTTTCGTGGTTTTTCAAAAATTCTGCCACTTTTTTTGCATTTTCGCAGTGACGAGGCATTCTTAAATGAAGTGTTTCCAATCCCACATTTAGCAAAAAGGCATTTTGAGGCGACTGAATAGATCCCAAGTCACGCATAAGTTGTGCTGTTGCCTTTGTGATATAAGCGCCTTTTCCAAATTTTTCTGTATATACAATTCCATGATATGTTTCGTCTGGCGATGTCAGGCAACTGAATTTATCTCCATATGCTGCCCAGTCAAAATTGCCACTGTCTACAATACAGCCACCGACGCTCATTGCGTGTCCATCCATATATTTTGTTGTGGAGTGTGTAACGATATCGGCTCCCCATTCAAACGGACGACAGTTAATCGGTGTTGCAAATGTATTGTCTACAATAAACGGAACTCCATGTTCATGAGCCACTTTTGCAAATTTTTCCAAATCCAACACAACTAATGCCGGATTTGAAATCGTTTCACCAAACAATGCTTTTGTATTTTCTCTAAAAGCATTACTGATTTCTTCTTCGCTTGCATCCGGATCAACAAAAGTTGCATCTACTCCCATTTTTTTAATTGTATGGGCATACAAATTATATGTACCACCATAAAGTGCTGATGCACAGACAATATGGTCACCCGCCTCACAGATATTCATAATTGCATAGAAATTTGCCGCCTGACCTGATGAAGTAAGCATTGCTGCTACTCCGCCTTCCAAGTCACAAATCTTATTAGCAACAACATCATTTGTTGGATTCTGTAATCTTGTATAGAAATATCCCGAATCTTCCAAATCGAACAAACGCCCCATCTGTTCACTTGTGTCGTACTTAAATGTTGTGCTTTGATAAATCGGAACAACTCTAGGTTCTCCCTGCTTCGGCTGCCAGCCTGATTGGATACATTTTGTTTCTATTTTGTAGTTGCTGCTCATTCTCTTGCCCTCCTATGAATATATATATTTCTTTTGTAAATCGTGTACCATATCGCTGTACACTTCTTTACAGGCTTCTTTCTCATCCTCTTCAACAAGTTGAATACACGGTGTCAAATAGTCTGTCCAAATTCTGTTATAAATTTCTTTTGCATCATTCCGTTTACTGATTCGTTTTACAATAGTAGGTGCAATATTATAATATTGCTGTACAATATCTCTTCCTGCATTTTCTTCAATCAAATATTTATCACGGTAGTTTCTCAACAATTCCAATTCATAACAATTATCTGGTTTTCCCAGACTTTCACATACTGCTGTCGTAATATAACATAATCTCTGTTTAAACCCTTCCGTGATAGATTCGTAGGTTGCGTTTTTAATTGTAACCGTTGAAATATTATTATTCCATAATTCCACAAGTTTTTCTGAAATGGCTTTTCCATATTCACCGTCACCGTAATTGATTACCGGGAGAACATAAGTAACCAAAGCCATATTATAGTCAAGAATAAGAAGTTCCCTTTTTCTTTTCTGTTCGATTTTTTTTAGTTTTTCATCAACATATTTTGGAATAATTCCGGCAAGTTCTGCTATAACCGTATCTTTTCCTTCTTCTTCTCTCAAAGATTCATTTACATTTACAAAAAAATCTTTATATTTATTGTAATGTACCTCAAAATCATTTTTATAAACATCACGTTTAAAACGCTTTCCTAAAACTAAAGCATCTTCAAATAAATTGATTAAAGTTTCCTGCGCCTCGGAATACATCTGATATTCCTCCTCTACCTATTTTCTCTTATTCGTCCCAGTTGTGATATACTACCTGAACATCGTCATCTTCATCTAATAAATCTAATGTTTTCTGAAGATTTTTTAAATCTGTTTCATCAGTAAGTTCCACCCATGTCTGTGGAATCATTGTCACTTCTGCTGATGCCATCGGAACACCTGCTTCTTCAAGTGCAAGACGCACATCGCTGAAATCTTCCGGTGCAGTCAAAATTTCGTAACTGTCTTCTTCCTCTGAGAAATCTTCCGCTCCTGCATCTAATGCAAGCATCATTAATTCATCAGCATCTGTTTCATATTCTTCTTTTGCAACGATAATCTGTCCCTTTTTATCAAACATATAAGACACACATCCCTGTGTTCCTACACTTCCGCTTCCTTTTGTAAAAGCATTACGAACATTAGATGCTGTTCTGTTTTTATTATCTGTAAGAGCATCAACAATAATTGCTACTCCGCTTGGTCCATACCCTTCATATGTAACAGATTCGTAATTCACGGAATTGGCATCCCCGGCCGCCTTTTTAATTCCACGTTCAATCGTATCATTTGGCATATTGTTGGATTTAGCTTTCGCAATAACATCACGAAGTCTGCTGTTATTTGCCGGATCAGGTCCGCCTTCCTTTACCGCAACGGCAATCTCTCTACCGATAATTGTAAAGATTTTTCCTTTTGCCGCATCATTTTTTTCTTTTTTATGTTTAATATTTGCGAACTTTGAATGTCCTGACATTTTTCGTACCTCTTTTCTTTTTTCTAAAATTGCTTTTCCTATTTTATCATTCTTTTCCAGTGTTTACAAGGCTAGATTTTTTCAATCCGTACTTTTTCAATCAGATTATTGCTCACGGAAATAACGTGAAAACGATACCCTTCATACTCCACCGAGCAATCTTCTTCCTCTGTCGGAATATGTTCAAGGCAGTGAACAAGATACCCGTTCAATGTTCCAAAATCTTCATTTTCAAATGAAATCTGTAAAATTTTCTCCAATTCATCCAATTCCGTCATGCCATCCGCCATATAAACGTCATTAGAAATTTTTTGGATACACTCTTCATCATCATCATACTCATCCTGAATATTTCCGACAATCTCCTCAATAATATCTTCCATGGCAATAATACCTGCTGTCTGTCCATATTCATCCAACACGACAACCATATGGTTTTTCTTCTGTTTCATTTCCTTGAATAATTTGTTTATACTTTTTGCTTCGGGAACAAAACTGACCGGATGCATATATTCTTTTAAATTTTTGATAGGAATATTTCGTAAATCTCTCTGAAAATAACACCTGACCGCATCACGCAGATGGAAAATGCCAATAATAGAATCAATATCTTCCTCATATACCGGAAATCTGGAATTTTTCTGTTCCAACATAAATTCCACTGTTTCCTGAATTGTTTTCTCACCGTCTAAGGCAATGATGTGTTTGCGGTGAACCATAATATCTTCTGCTTTTTTCTCATTATAAGAAAAAATATTACTGATTAGTTCTCCTTCACCTCCCGCAAAAAATCCTCTTTCTCTGCCTTCCTGGATCAGAGATAAAATCTCGTGTTCTACATCTTCCTGTTCCTTATCTTCTTCAGAAAAATTATACATCAGTCTGTCCCACAGACTACTGCCTTCCTCCATTGTTCTTTACTCCTTTTCTATGTATGAAGTTCAAAACTGATTTTGATTGCTTCATCAATTTTTAACATTAACTTTTTATCTACATGGCAAACCAGTTCCCTTAATCTTTGTTTGTCGATTGTTCTGATTTGCTCTAACAATACAACTGAATTTTTTACAATATGATATTTTCCCGCATCAATTTCCACGTGCGTCGGAAGTTTTGACTTATTCATTTTTGAAGTGATGGCAGCGCAAATCACAGTGGGACTGTGTTTGTTTCCCACATCGTTTTGAATAATAAGAACCGGACGTATTCCGCCCTGTTCCGACCCTACCACCGGACTTAAATCTGCATAATATATATCTCCGCGTCTAACCTGCACTCTATCTCACACTCCGATTTCTTTAAGATAAAATTAGTATTTCCATCTTTTTCGGAAGTATTCTATAAATAGAGTTTTCCTATCTATGCGAAGTAATCAACTTGCTCCGCAATTTTACCGTTTTTCACATATACTCTTGGAATTCGTTTTCCTAATGCACAGATAAATTCATAATTAAATCTGCCTGACAATTCACTCAACCGCTCAACAGAAATAGATTCATTGCCGTCACGTCCTATTAAGGTTACTTTATCTCCAAAACTTACTCCTTCAATGTCTGTTACATCAACCATAAACTGATCCATACAGATACGCCCCAAAATATTTGCTTTTTTCCCACGAATAAGCACGTAGCCTTTCCCCGAAAGGCTTCTCGGATAACCGTCACCATATCCGACAGGAATGGTGGCTATTTTCATTTTTTTCTCAGCAATAAATGTACCGCCGTAACTTACAGGTGTTCCTTTTTCTATTTCTTTTACAAAAGCAACATGGCTCTTTAATGCAAGGGCAGGCTTTAAATGCACGGCATCTTGGTTCACTTCTTCTGACGGATATAATCCATAAGTAGAAATTCCTGCACGCACAATGTCAAAACGAGCATCTTCCACATCAATAATTGCAGCACTGTTTGCACAATGTTCATATGGGAAAGTTACCCCTCTCTCCTTTAACTTCTCCGTCATGGCTATGAATTGACTAATCTGATTTTCTGTAAATGTTTTATCCATTTCATCTGCCTTGGCAAAATGCGTAAATACACCTTCCATATTTACGTTTGGCAATTTACTTATTCTTGTAATGGCATCAATACTTTCGTCATTTACCGCAAAGCCAAGTCTGGCCATTCCGGTGTCTAATTTAATATGTAAATAGGCAGTTTTTCCTTCTCTTCTTGCCATATAAGAAATTTCTTTTGCCATTTCTTCCGTGTACACATTCATACGAATATCATTATCCAGCATTTCTAAGTACTGGTCAGGAAAAATACATCCCAGCACAAGTATCGGCTTTTTGATCCCCTCCGTACGAAGAACAACCGCTTCATCGAGTGTGGCAACTGCAAATCCCCAAATATAATCATATTTTTCCAGCACCTCCGCAACCTGAACTGCACCATGACCATATCCATCGCTTTTGATAACCGCCATAATTTTCGTATCACCGTTGACCCTCTGTTTCATTTGTTCCATATTATATGTCACTGCATCTAAATCGATTTTGGCATATACTCTACTGTAAGTTTTCATCTTGTATGCTCCTTCTCAAGTTTTTTCATTACACGACCGATTGCATCAAGCAAATCATTTGCCAATACACTGTAACTTCCTTTTTCTTTTTGCACATAATCTCCGCACAATCCGTGTACATAAACAGCAGTTTCACAAGCGCCCCTGCAAGTCATCTTCTGTGCAAGAAATCCCGCCGCTATACCTGCAAGAACATCTCCTGCTCCTGCTTTTGCCATAGATTGATTTCCTGTTGTATTTATATAAATATCTTCCTCATCATTTGCTACAAATGTCCTCGCATCCTTCATTGCACAGACAACAGGATATTCGCGGACAAAATCTTTTATCGCCTCAATTCTGTTTTCCTGTATCTCCTTTATCGTACATTGAAGCAACCTGGCCATTTCCTTTAAATGAGGAGTTAGTATGACTTGTTTTTTATGTTCCAAAAGCGATAAATCTTCAGATAAAATATTTAATCCATCCCCGTCAATTACACACGGAACTTTTGCATACTGCATTGCATATGTAAATATTTTTTCTGACAAATCACTTTTCCCAAGTCCTGAGCCGACCAAAAGTACATCTCCCCAATCAAACAATTCTTTTAGACGGTTTTTGTCAAATGTTTCATATGTAGAAAGAATTGCTTCGGGAAGTAACTGTTGCAAAATCACACGGTTATCCTCATGGGTATAAATTTGTACAAGCCCTGCGCCTGCTAAATAGGCGGCCTTTGCATTCAAATAAGCAGCGCCTGCCATTCCCTTACTTCCCGCTATGATAAGTACCTTTCCGAATGTTCCTTTATTTCCGTTTAGGTTTCTCTGTGGCATCGGAACATCTTTATCATCTCGATCATATGTATATAGTTTCTGTCCGCTCGGAAGTGCATCCGGCGAAATTCCAATATCCGCAACATATGTTTTTCCAATATACCGACGTCCCTCTCCAAGCAACATTCCAACTTTTTCAAAAGCAAAACAGACCGTCAAATCCGCACTAAAAGCACATCCTTTTATTTCACCTGTTGTATCACATACTCCTGTAGGTATATCTACTGCCACTTTTGTACCCTTCATTTCATTTAACTGTTCAATAATCTCTCTATATTTTCCTGAAACTTCTCTTTTTAACCCAATTCCCAAAAGAGCATCTATAATAACACTATATTCTTTTTTCACTAATGTGTTTCTGATAGATATGCCATAATTTTCAGCTATCATGTACTGCCGTTTGTTTTCTTCGCTGGCAGTTTCTCTATTACCCATGTAGCATACTTCTACACGAACCCCTTTCAGATGTAAAAGCCGTGCAATGACAAGACCGTCACCGCCGTTATTTCCCGAACCGCATACAATCAGCGTATCCGAACAGTCTATCTTTTCCTTTTCCAATATCTCTACAACTTTAAGTGCCGCTCTTTCCATCAAAACACAAGATGGAACTTTCATCTGTTCAATCGTATATTTATCTGCGTACTGCATCTCTTCGCCCGTTAGTACATATCTCACATCATACACCTCCATTTTCCATTCAGAAGAAAACAACGCATAGGAAAAGGCGGATTCCCACATCTTCTCTATACGTTGTTTCAATTCTATTCTGTATGTTCTTTGTTATAACGGCTGAGATTATAAGATAAACGCATAAGACTTTCGGACAAATGTACATTTTCTACAATAACATTTTCCGGTAAATCTAAATCTGTATGTGCAAAATTCCAAATAGCACGTACACCGTTATCTACTAAAAGTTTCGCCACTTCAACCGCTTTTGCCTTCGGGATTGTGAGAACGGCTATATCAATATTATGTTCATTGATAAAATCTTTCAATTCGTCCATCATACGAATCGGCACACCACGTATAGATACACCTGAAAGTCTTGGGTTCACATCAAAAATGCCTTTGAAAATAAATCCTCTTCTCTCAAAAGATGTATAATTTGCCAGCGCCTGTCCTAAATTACCCGCACCGATAATAATCATATTATGGTCTATATCCAATCCTAAAATCTTACCGATTTCTGTATATAAATATTTTACGTTATAGCCGTATCCCTGCTGTCCGAATCCGCCAAAATTATTCAAATCCTGACGTATCTGAGAAGCAGTCACCTGCATTCTTTTGCTTAATTCATTTGAAGAAATACGCTCTACATTGTCTTCCAGTAACTCTCCTAAGTATCTGTAGTATCTAGGCAATCTTCGGATTACTGCCTGAGAAATCTCTCTTTCTTCCATCCATTTCACCTTCCAATCTATTCTACGCAATATTATATAGAATAGTTCCCGTAAAGTCAATTTTTTAGTTGTATTTTGCACTATTTGAGTATAATATAAAAGATATGAGTTATTTTGGGAGGATTTATTATGATTTTAGCATGTCATAATCTTAATAAAGCATTTGGAGAACAAATCATCGTTAAAGATGGTTCTTTTCATATAGAAGAACATGAAAAAGCAGCCTTAATCGGATTAAACGGGGCAGGCAAATCGACTATTTTGAAAATGATTATGGGAGAATTGCCTTTGGACAGCGGAGAGGTTATTCTTGCAAAAGGGAAAACAATCGGTTATCTTTCCCAACATCAGAAATTAGAAAGTGGGAATACCATTTACGAGGAAGTAAAGACGGCTAAATCCGATATTATCGCCTTAGAAAATCAAATTCGTTCTATCGAATTGGAATTAAAACACCTTAAGGGAGAAGAACTGGAGAAACGTCTACAGACATACCATCATCTTACCGCTTCTTATGAACGAGCTAATGGATATGCCTATGAAAGCGAAATAACAGGTGTTTTAAAAGGACTTGGTTTTTCTGAAGAAGATTTTGGAAAATCCGTAGATACACTTTCGGGAGGTCAGAAAACAAGGGTTTCTTTAGGTAAACTTCTTCTTACAAAACCCGACATTCTTCTTCTCGATGAACCGACAAACCATTTGGACTTAAATTCAATTGCATGGCTTGAAACGTATCTTTCCAACTATCAGGGGGCAGTGCTTATCGTATCCCATGACCGTTATTTTTTAAATCGTGTCGTGACAAAAGTTATTGAAGTGGAGCAAGGCAATATTATGATGTTTTTAGGCAACTATACTTCATTTGCCCAAAAGAAGAAACTTGTCCGTGAAGCAAAATTAAAAGAATATATGAAGCAGCAACAAGAAATCAAACATCAAGAAGCAGTTATTGAAAAACTTCGTTCTTTTAACCGTGAAAAATCCATTCGCCGTGCAGAAAGCCGAGAAAAAATGTTGGACAAGATGACACTGGTAGAAAAACCTATGGAGGCGACATCTGAATTTCACATTTCTCTTGAACCCTCCTGCGTAAGCGGAAATGATGTGCTGACTGTTGAACATTTAAGCAAGTCTTTTGGAGCGTTAAAATTATTTCAGGATATTAGTTTTGAAATCAAACGTGGCGAACACGTTGCCGTTATCGGTGACAACGGAACAGGAAAAACAACTCTTTTAAAAATTCTAAATGAGGTACAGCCTGCAGATAGCGGCGTATTTACCTTAGGAACAAATGTACATATCGGATATTACGATCAGGAACACCATGTGCTACATATGGAAAAAACAATTTTTGATGAAATTTCAGACGATTATCCGACTTTGACAAATACACAGATACGAAATACTCTTGCCGCTTTTCTTTTCACAGGCGATGATGTATATAAACAGATTAAAGATTTAAGTGGTGGCGAACGCGGTCGTGTTTCTCTGGCAAAATTAATGCTTTCTGAAGCAAACTTTTTAATCTTGGATGAACCGACAAACCATTTGGATATTACGTCAAAAGAAATTTTGGAAAAAGCATTAAATGATTATAGTGGAACAATTTTATATGTATCTCACGACCGATATTTTATCAATCAGACAGCAACACGTATTCTTGACTTAGTCAATCATACCTTTGTTAATTATATCGGAAACTATGATTATTATTTGGAGAAAAAGGAAGAATTAACTGCCGCTTACACAAATGCAAATGAAGCCCTCTCTTCCGCTTCTATCCAAACTGAATCAGAAACAAAATTGGATTGGAAAGCACAAAAAGAACAACAGGCAAAAGAACGTAAACGACAAAACGATTTGCGAAAAACAGAAGAACGAATTTCCGCTCTGGAGGAACGTGACGGTGAAATTGACGAACTAATGACACAGGAAGACATTTATACCAATTCTGTAAAATGCCGTGAACTTTCCGAAGAAAAAGCAAACATTATGCAGGAACTGGAACTTCTGTATGAACAGTGGGAGGAACTGGCGGAATAATAAAAGGCAAACCTTATCGTTTTAAGGTTTGCCTTTTATTATTATAGTAACTCGGCAATCGCCTGAATAAATTCTTCACTGTTTAATACAGTTGGATTTGGAATAGATGTGATTAACGCCAAATCTTTCGTCATCTTACCGCTCTCAATCGTATCAAGAGTTGCCTTTTCCAATCTATCCGCAAACTTCATCAGTTCATTATTGCCGTCCAGTTCACCACGTTTACGTAACGCTCCTGTCCATGCAAAAATAGTTGCCACAGAATTTGTCGATGTTTCCTCCCCTTTTAAGTGCTTATAGTAATGTCTTTGCACTGTACCATGAGCCGCCTCATATTCATAATAACCTTCAGGAGAAACTAAAACAGAAGTCATCATTGCCAAAGAACCGAACGCAGAAGAAACCATATCACTCATTACATCTCCGTCATAATTTTTGCAGGCCCAGATAAATCCGCCTTCTGCCTTCATCACTCTCGCTACTGCATCGTCAATCAATGTATAAAAATATTCTATACCACTCTCTTTAAATTTCGCATCATATTCTTTCTCATAAATTTCTTGGAAAACATCTTTAAATGTATGATCGTATTTTTTTGAAATAGTATCTTTTGTTGCAAACCATAAATCCTGTTTTGTTTCCAACGCATAGTTAAAACAACTTCTCGCAAAACTTTCAATAGATTCATTTGTATTATGCATACCTTGTGCGATTCCTGCTCCGTTAAACTGATGAACAAGTTCTCTCTTTTCCGTGCCATCCTCTGACGTATAAACTAATTCTACTTTTCCCGGTCTGTCAATAATCATTTCTGTATTTTTATATACATCTCCGTATGCGTGTCTTGCCAGCGTAATTGGTTTTTTCCAATTTTTCACGCATGGTTCAATTCCTTTTACAACAATTGGTGCACGGAAAACCGTTCCATCCAGCATAGCACGAATTGTTCCGTTAGGACTTTTCCACATTTCTTTTAAATTATATTCTGTCATACGGGCAGCGTTTGGTGTAATGGTAGCACATTTAACAGCAACACCATATTTCTTTGTCGCATTTGCGGAATCAACAGTAACCTGATCATCTGTAGCATTACGATTTTCTAACCCTAGATCGTAATACTCTGTTTTTAAATCAATATACGGAATTAACAAAGTATCCTTAATCATTTTCCAAAGAATACGTGTCATTTCATCTCCATCCATCTCGACAAGTGGGGTTGTCATTTTAATTTTTTCCATTTTAGTGTCCTCCTTTTATTTAAAACCATGTTTTTCTAAATTTTGTAATACACATTGCATATGTTCGGTTATCAATTGTCCCGCAAGATCTTTATCTTTCTGTTTAATCGCCTCCAAAATGGCCTTATGTTCTTCTACCGACTGTTCAAGACGCCCTTCTGTTTTTACTGAATATACTCTTGCAAACTGAACGTAATTATATAAGTCAGATAAAATATGTTTTAAAATTTTACTGCCACAGGATTCATATAAAATACGGTGAAATTTTCCATCTAATATTGCCATTTTGTCAGTTCCTGACTTTTTCAGATGAAACTCCGACAGAAGAATAATTTCTTCTAATTCATTCATTTCCTCCTGTGTAATATTATCAATTACCCATTCCGTACATAAATTTTCTAACAGGGAGCGGATAATGAAAATATCATGTATATCTTCTTTACTGATTCCCGTCACATAAGTTCCTTTATTCCGAATTGTTTTCACAAGTCCTTCCAATTCTAATTTTTTAAATGCTTCACGGACCGGAGTTCTACTAACCCCTAATTCCTTTCCGATTGTCATCTCCCTTAACTCATCGTTTTCCTCATAAACACCGGATAAAATATCATCACGCAATTTGTGAAATACTTTTTCACTTAAAGAAAATCCTCTATCCTTTTCCATTTACTTTCCTCTCTACGATTACATTTTGTATAATTGTATACAATTATACAGTTTTTGTCAAGAAAAAAACCTCCCTACCACATTTGTGATAAGGAGATTCTCTTTAGTAAAGTCTACCGCATTCATATTTCATTTTCATTCGGATAAAATGTAAAATATCCTGATACCGCATTTCCAAGGAAGTTTCTTTCTCTACAAAGTCCATGCTCTGTGCTGCGATAGTAATAAATTTTTCTGTGATGTCACGTTTATGTTTCTGCAGAAAATGTAATTTCTGCTCATTTTCATCTATATCAAGAAACTCTTCTATCAGATACATTTCCTCATCAGAAACTCTTTCCATTTCTGTTACAAAAGAAGTAAGTTTTCTTACATACACCATCTCTTCTCCGCCAGTTTCTTTATAGACAACCATTTCTTCCCCCGTCTGAAAATCCGTTGCCACTTCTATAACCTGACAGCGTTTTCCTTCCGGAAATTTGTAACATTCCCCTTTCGCGACCGTCTTATACTCCATGTCCATTTCCCCTTTCTATTTGTCAGATGAGTCATCTGTATAAAACAGTGCATTGACAAATTCGTCAGAATCAAATTTCTGAAGGTCTTCTATAGATTCTCCGACACCGATATATTTTACAGGTATTTTCAACTCTGACTGAATGGCTACCGCAATACCTCCTTTGGCACTTCCATCCATTTTAGTTAATACAATTCCGGTAATATCTGCCACTTCATTAAACTCTCGCGCCTGTGCAAGTGCATTTTGACCTGTTGTACCGTCCAAAACAACTAATGTTTCCCTGTACGCTTCAGGATACTCTCTCTCAAGAACACGATTGATTTTCTTCAATTCTTCCATAAGATTTTTCTTATTGTGAAGTCTTCCGGCAGTATCACAAAGAAGTACGTCAGCATGTCTTGCCTTTGCTGCCGCTACCGCATCATACACAATAGCAGCAGGGTCTGCACCATCCTGACCTCCGATTAATTCTGCATCTGCTCTTCTTGCCCATTCTACAAGTTGTTCACCTGCAGCAGCACGGAATGTATCTGCGGCAGCCAATACAACCTTTTTATTATTTGCACGAAGTTTTCCTGCAAGTTTCCCGATAGTTGTTGTCTTTCCAACTCCATTTACACCGATAACAAGAACAACGGACGTTCTGTTTTCAAATTCATACGCCGTTTCACCCACACGCATCTGCTCCTTAATACTGTCTATAAGAAGTTGTTTGCATTCCATAGGCTCTTTAATTCTCTGCTCTTTAACTTTTGCACGCAAATCGTCCAAAACAGCGTAAGTTGCCTGTACGCCTAAATCACCCATAATAAGCACTTCTTCCAGTTCCTCGTAAAATTCCTCATCTATTTTAGAAAACCCTTTGAAAATGCTGTCCATACTTGAAACGATACTGTTTCTTGTCTTTGTTAGTCCTGAAACAAGTCGTTTAAAAAATCCTTTTTTCTCTTCACCCATAATGTTTCTCCTATTTTGTTAAATCTTTTTCCAATAAATCCACCGATACGAGTGTGGAAACTCCTTTTTCCTGCATAGTAATACCGTACAGTCTGTCCGCAGCAGTCATTGTACCTCGTCTGTGTGTAATAACAATAAACTGTGTATTTTTCGTCAGTTTATGAAGATACTGTGCAAACCTTGTTACGTTTGAATCATCAAGTGCCGCCTCAATTTCATCTAAAAGACAAAACGGTGACGGTTTCAGATTTTGAATAGCAAATAATAATGAAATCGCCGTCAATGCTTTCTCACCACCTGATAACTGCATCATATTCTGCAGTTTTTTCCCCGGAGGCTGAGCGATAATTCTTATACCCGCTTCCAATATATCTTCGTCTTCCATTAATTCAAGAGTTCCCTTTCCGCCGCCGAATAATTGTTTAAATACTTTATCAAACTCACTTGCTATTTCCTTGAAACGTTCTGCAAACTGTTTTCGCATGGCTGTATCTAATTCTTCGATAATCTGGATGAGAGTTTCCTTTGCTTCCACCAAATCATCATACTGTGTTTTTAAAAATGCATACCGCTCAGATACGTTTTTATAATCTTCTATCGCATTTACGTTGACTGATCCCAAACTGCGAATGTCCGATTTCAACAATTGAATCTGACGTTTTATTTCTGACAAATCCGTAAAACTTTCGTTTCGCAATTCACGTGCCTTGCTGTATGTAATCTCGTACTCTTCCCACATATAATTGATTTGTTTTTCTAAAGTTTCCTCAAATCCTTCCTTTTTACTTGTTAATCGGAAGCTTTCCTTATCCAAATCCGCCATATGCTTAGAAAGTTCTTCTCTCTTTGCAAGAAAATCTTTATTTTTTTGCGTTAAAACTTCTTTTTCACTATTTAATTTTTGAATTTTTAATTCAATCTCCTCAAACAACTCTTTTGAATTGATAATGGTTGTCCGAATTTCCTGAATTTGTTTTTCTTTGTCTTCGATTTCTAAAGAGGAGTTTTCCTTATTTTGCTGTAATTGATGTAATTCTTCTTGGAACTTGTCTGTTTCCTCTTGTATACGAGAAAGATTTTCGAGAATAAATTCATTTTTCTGTTCTAAATTTGCCAATGCCAAATGAATATTTTCTGCTTTCTGCATCGTTTCATTCTCAGAATTTTTTTCTTTTTCTAAAAGTGCCTGCTGTTCCTCGATTTTTTTATTCAATTCTGCTTCCATATTTTCAGAAGTGTCCAGTTCAATCTGAATGGATTCCTGATTTTCTAAAAGTTCAGCAACCTGTTCTTCAAGTTCCTTTCCTTCGCGATGCATATCCCCCGTCATCTTCAAAATATTTTCTTTCTCAGTGTTTGCCTGATTCAAATTCATCTTTAATGTATTTTGAATAACATATTTTTTCTGTAACTGTTGTTTTGTTTCTTCAATTTTTTCATAACAGCCGGTTCGTTCACGTTTCGCCTCTGCAATTTCCGCCTCCATCGAAATCATTTCTTTTTGCAATTGTACAACTGTTTTTTCAAACTCTTCAATTTCTCTTCGTCTTCCTAACAGATTACTTGTATTTTTGAATGCACCACCGGTCATTGCACCACCTGGATTAATCAGTTCCCCTTCTATCGTAACAATACGGAGAGATTGTCTGTATTTTCGTGCAAGGGAAATTCCGTCATCAATTTTTTCAACAACAATTGTTCTTCCGAGAAGACTATCGGCGAGAACATGAAATTTATCTTCCACTGTGACAAGTGTGTTTGCAAGGCCAATTACTCCGCTCTCCTTTAAAGCCTCCGGATAACGAATACTACCTCCAGCAGTTATGCTTGTAAGCGGAAGAAATGTTGCTCGCCCAAATTTGTTTTGTTTCAAATACTGAATCATTCTTTTGGCAGTATCTTCACTATCTGTTACAATATTTTGAATATTGCCTCCAAGGGCTGTTTCAATGGCTATCTCATATTTCTTATCCACTTTAATCAAATCAGCAACAACGCCGAGTAATCCTTTTTCCTGCTTTTTTTTCTCCATTACTTTTCGGATACTGTTTCCATAACCGTCATATCTTTCTGTAATGTTTTTTAAGGACTCTAAACGGGAGGCTTCCCTGTGATAAGCAGTCTGTCCTGCTCTTAACTGTTCCGTCTGCTTTGCAAGTGTTTTTTGCAGAATTTCTATTTTTTCTTCCTGCTCTTTCACTTCAATAGCATATCCTTGAATTTCTTCGGTAATTCCTTTTAATTCCTGTTCATACCGTTGAATCGACTCATCCTGTACACTTACATCGCTACTGATTTCAATTAGCTTTTTATTCATCTCTGCTTTGCGTACACGTACCTGTTCAAGCAATGTGTCGAAATGCTGCATTTTCGCTTTTGTCACTGCCCTATGATTCAGTACATCCATAATGTCCTGTTTCCACTGTTCAACATTTGCAGTCAATTCTGTAATTCGCAGTTGTATCTCAGTCAATCGGGAACTGATTTCATTTTCTATACGTTTTTGCGTATCTAACTGTTCTTGTAAGGTTTCCTGCTCCTTCAAGTATTCTTCACGCTGTTTTTTGCGTTCCTCAATTTCCTCATAAATATGCGAAGAACGCTGAGCAAAATGTTCATCGCTCATTTTCGCACTATTAATCTGCTCCTTCAATAAATCAATCTGCCCCTCTAACTGCTGTTTTAACAAATGTGTTTCATTGAGTTGATTTTTTGTACGTTCCATTGTATCGTCAATCTTTTCTAACTGACCTTCAATTTCTTCATATTCTGTTTTTGTATTATCATACTTTGTCTGTGCAGAGCAAAATTCTTCCTGTGCATTTGCTAATTGCTTTTCTACTTCTTGGATTTGCTCACGCATACGCACACTCTCTAACAAAAACAAATTAATATCATATGTCTTTAATTCTTCTTTCTTTTTTAAATATTCTTTTGCCTTCTCGGATTGTTTTTCTAATGGACCGATCTGTTTTTCTAATTCAGATAAAATATCCGTAACTCGAAGCAGATTTTGTGTTTCTTCTTCCAGTTTTTTTACAGACATATTTTTTCTCTTTTTAAATTTAACAATTCCCGCCGCTTCATCAAATAACTCACGGCGTTCTTCCGGCTTCCCGCTCAAAATTTTATCAATTTGGCCCTGTCCGATAATAGAATATCCTTCTTTACCGATACCCGTGTCATAAAACAATTCATTTACGTCTTTTAAACGGCATATACTTCCGTTAATTAAATATTCACTTTCTCCCGAACGATACAGTTTTCTTGTCACCGTAACTTCTTGAAAATCAATGGCTAACTGATGATCTGTATTATCAAGGGTAATGGCAACAGACGCATAACTTAGCGGCTTTCTGTTTTCTGTTCCCGAAAAAATAACATCCTGCATAGAACCGCCTCGCAACTGTTTTGCCCTCTGCTCTCCAAGAACCCATCTAACTGCATCAGCAACATTACTTTTACCACTTCCGTTTGGTCCGACAATTCCAGTAATTCCATTATGAAAATCAAATACAATTTTGTTGGCAAAAGACTTAAAGCCCTGTACCTCAATACTTTTCAAATACATATAGCACCTATTTTAACTTTCTTTTATGTAATTCCAAAATTGCCTGATACGCAGCCTCCTGTTCTGCTGCTTTCTTTGTTCTTCCTTTACCATTACCATAAACTTCATTTCCAATAGAAACAGAAATAAAGAAGGATTTATTATGGTCCGGTCCTTCTTCTTTGAGGAGTGTATACTCAATAGGCTCATTAAAATTCCCCTGTACAATCTCCTGCAGGATAGTCTTGCTATCAAAAAAGAGTTTTTTATGTTCCAAATCGTTCAAAATAAAGCGGTGTATAAACTCTTTTGCACTAGCAAAACCACCATCTAAATAAATTGCTCCAATCAACGCTTCCAAAGCATCCGAAGTAAGAGAATCTCTATATCTTCCCCCTGTATTTTCTTCTCCTCTTCCTAAAAGCAAATATGAACCTAAGTCCAATTCTCTAGCACAAAATGCCAGCGACGGCTCACAGACAATACTTGCCCTTGTTCTTGTCAATTCTCCTTCTGGCATCTTTTTATTTTCAAAAAATAAAAACTCACTTGATACAAGTTCCAAAACAGCATCTCCAAGAAACTCCAAACGTTCATTGCATTCATTCTTTTCCATATGTTTTTCATTAGCATAAGAACTGTGACGCATTGCCTGACACAATAAGTCAAACTGTTGAAATTTGTAACCGATTTTTTTTTCTAATTCTCTTAATTTTTGTTTCATATTTCTCCCTCATAAAATGAAAAAGCCCTTGAGGGCTTTTTCTGTTATTGACTAATTAATAGCATTTTTTATTTGCTCTACCGCATCTCCTACAGTAACAATTTTTTCCGCATCTTCATTTTCAATTTCAATATCAAATGCTTCTTCAATTCCCATAATAATTTGGAAAATATCCAAGGAGTCTGCTCCTAAGTCATCTACAAACGTAGTATCCATTGTGATTTCTTCCGGTCCTACATTTAATACATCCTCAATAATTGCTTTAATTTTTTCAAATTCCATAATTAATCCTCTCTTTTCTTATATCTTATTCATCCTTTTTCTGAATGGTTTCTTTAATTTTGTCATTAATATGTTGTTCTTTGAATGTAACACATTGAATAATGGAATTAGCCACCTCTTTTGCAGTGGAATTTCCATGGGTTTTTACAACCAATCCATTCAATCCCAATAATGGTGCACCGCCATATTCGCTTGCATCAAATTTCTTCAAAGTTTCTTTTAACGTTGGTTTTACCAATAAAGCGCCCATTTTACTGCGAAGATTTGTCATCAGCCCTTTTTTAATTTCACCTATTAATGTCGAGCCTACACCTTCAAATAATTTCAAAATAACATTTCCTACGAAAGCTTCACAGACAATAACATCTGCTTCTCCGTGAGGAATCTCTCTCGCTTCTATACTGCCGATAAAATTAATATCCTCACATTCTTTTAATAAAGGAAACGTTTCCTTCACTAATGCATTCCCTTTTTCTTCTTCAGCCCCAATATTGACAATGGCTACTCTCGGATTTTCAATACCGATAACATTTTTCATATAAATAGAGCCCATTTTGGCAAACTGAACAAGGTGAGATGGTCTGGCATCTACGTTCGCCCCACAGTCAATTAATAAAGAAACTCCCCTTTGTGTCGGAATCAATGGTGCTAAAGGCGGTCTTTCAACGCCTTTAATACGCCCTACGAGAACCTGTCCGCCTACGAGAATAGCTCCCGAACTTCCAGCGGAAACAAAAGCATCTGCTTCTCCGTTCTTTACCATATTCATCGCTACCACAATAGAAGAATCTTTCTTTCTGCGAATTGCCATTACCGGTGGTTCTGCCGTTTCAATAATCTCTGTTGCATTAATAATAGAAATCTGTTCCTTTGGATATTCGTGTTTCTGCAATTCTTTTTCAATAACCTTTTCCTGTCCTACAAGAAAAATATGAATATCCTGTCTTTTTGCTACGACATCTATCGCTCCCTGAATAATTTCTCCGGGTGCGTTGTCACCGCCCATAGCATCTAATGCTACTTTTGTAATTTCAGACATGATTCTACCTCCTAATTGCTAATGCTAATTTTACTAAACATTACCTTAAAAAGCAATACCTAATTTTCAGACAGAAAAAGCGTGAGTTCACAGTATAAACTCACGCTTCTCAGGCATAAATACCTATTAGTCAACTGAAATAATTTCTTTTTTGTTGTATGAGCCACAAGCTTTACATACGCGATGAGGCATCATTAATTCTCCACATTTGCTACATTTTACTAAATTTGGAGCACTCATTTTCCAGTTCGCTCTTCTTTTGTCTCTTCTTGCTTTAGAAGATTTATTTTTTGGACAAATTGACATAGATTACACCTCCTTAAAATTCTTAAACACATCGCGGATAACTGACATTCTAGGGTCAAGACTCGTATCTTCACAGTCACAAGTTCCCTCATTTAGATTTTGACCACATACGTTGCAAATGCCTTTACAGTCATCGCTGCATAGAATTTTCATCGGCCATCCTATCAAAATCTCATTGTAGAGTAATTTGTCTACGTCTAAATGATATCCGTCAATATAATTCTTTTCATCTAATTCGTCTTTCTGTTCATCACTTAAATCGACAGTCTTCTCAAAATCCAGTCCAAATTCTGTTGGAACATCCGTCAGACAACGGTCGCAAGGAATTACAATAGTAAGTTTTGCATTTCCCCTAATCAAAAGTTCTCTTCCCTTTATATGCTTAATCACAATATGAAAAGTTTCTTTCTCTGTAATTGGAAAAACACCTAACTCACTTTTAAATTCTTCCATTTCAATCGGACAATCTTGTTCAATTGTCTTATGATGCTCAGACAAAACATCTGATAGGTTAATTAACATAGTGTTACTCCTATTCATACCTAAACTATTATATCATGTAAAACAGATTTGTCAATTCATTCTTTAAAAAAATTTATTAAATCAACGCAACTGTTTCACGAGCGATTGCAAGTTCTTCATTTGTAGGTACAACTAATACTTTTACTTTTGAATCCGGTGTAGAAATCATAATTTCTTCTCCACGTTTTGCATTCGCTTCTTCATCTACAGTAATACCTAAGTATCCAAGATATTCGCAAACTTTTGAACGAACGATACATACATTCTCACCGATTCCCGCTGTAAATGCAATTGCATCTACTCCATTCATTGCCGCTGTATAACTTCCTACATATTTTGCTACACGATAGCAGAATACGTCAAGAGCAATCTGTGCCGGTCTGTTTCCATCTGCTGCTCCGGCAGTCAAATCACGGAAATCACTTGATAAATTATCAGACAAACCAAATACACCTGATTTTTTATTTAACACGTTCATTAATCCTGCAATATCTAAATTTTCTTTCTTTGCAATAAATTCAAGAATTGCTGGATCAATATCACCTGAACGTGTCCCCATTACCAATCCTTCAAGAGGAGTAAGCCCCATAGAAGTATCTACTGATTTTCCGTTTTTAACAGCACATACACTTGCACCGTTTCCTAAATGACATACAACTGTTTTTAATTCTTCATATGGTTTTTCCAACAATTCTGCTACTCTTTTAGAAACAAAACTATGGCTTGTTCCGTGGAAACCATAACGTCTAACTTTGTATTTTTCATAATATTCGTATGGAAGTCCGTACATATAAGCAGCCTCAGGCATTGTCTGGTGGAACGCTGTATCAAATACGGCAACCATTGGAGTATTAGGCATTAATTTTGCACAAGCATTAATACCGATTAAGTTTGCCGGATTATGTAACGGTGCTAAGTCATTACATTCCTCAATCGCAGAGATAACTTCATCTGTAATCACTACAGAATTTGCGAATTTTTCTCCTCCGTGTACAACACGATGTCCTACCGCATTAATTTCTTCCAAACTTTTTACTACTCCTGTTTCAGCATCTGTGAGTGCATCGATAACAAACTGAATTGCCTCAGTATGTGTAGGCATTGGTTTTTCTGTTGTAACTTTTTCTTTACCTGCCGGCTGGTATGTAAGACTTCCGTCAATACCGATTCTCTCACAAAGACCTTTTGCAAGTACACCTTCTGTTTCAGAATTGATTAACTGAAATTTCAATGATGAACTACCGCAATTAATAACTAATACATTCATTTTCTTTTCCTCCATCTTATTTTATATCGTAATCATTCCTATCAGATGATTAGATTATTCAGCCTGAGCCTGTACTGCTGTAATGGCAACAACACCTTCGATGTCTTTTGCACTGCATCCGCGTGATAAATCGTTAACCGGTTTTGCGATTCCCTGTGTCAACGGTCCGTATGCTTCTGCTTTTGCCAATCTCTGTACAAGTTTATATCCGATATTTCCTGCATCTAAGTCAGGGAAAATAAGAACGTTTGCATGACCTGCAACTTTACTTCCCGGTGCTTTAGATTCTCCAATTTCAGGAACAATTGCAGCATCTAACTGTAATTCACCGTCTAACATTAAGTCAGGCGCAAGTTCTTTTGCAATTTTCGTTGCCTCTACCACTTTATCTACATCAGCGTGTTTTGCACTTCCTTTTGTAGAGTGTGAAAGCATTGCTACTTTTGGTTCTTCTCCTACAAGTAATTTGAATGATTCTGCTGATGAGAGTGCAATCGCTGCTAATTTTTCAGGATCCGGATTTTGTTCAAGTCCTGAATCACCGAAGATAAATGTTCCGTTTGCACCCATTTCGCAGTCAGGCACAACCATAACAAAGAACGCAGAAACTAATTTTGTTCCCGGTTTTGTTTTTAAAATCTGTAAACATGGTCTTAATGTATCTGCTGTCGAATGACATGCTCCTGATACCATTCCGTCTGCGTCACCCATTTTCACCATCATAACACCATAATATAAATAGTTGTTCAAAAGAAGTTCTTTTGCTTTTTCTTCTGTCATTCCTTTTGCCTGACGAAGTTCTACTAGTTTTTCAATATAACCTGCTGTTCTTTCATCTGTTGCAGGATCTACAATAGTTGCTCCGCTGATGTCAAATCCTTCGCGGTTCTTTTCGATTTCTTCTTTGTTTCCAACCAATACTAAATTTGCAGTACCTTCTCTTAATACAGCCTCTGCTGCTTCGTATGTTCTAATATCTTCCGTTTCAGGAAGCACAATTGTTTTTTTATCAGCTTTCGCCTTTGCTTTAATTTCGTCAATAAATCCCATGATTTAAAGCCCCTTTCATTTATTCTCATATATTCTTTATTATAGCGCAAATGTTTTTTGTATACAAGGCGTATAATGTCTATTTTCAAGTACAATGTGTATTAAATTCCAAATATTTTAGTTACAATCGTAAAATATACCAAAATTGTTCCTGTATCCACCAATGTTGTAATAAGCGGTGCTGCCATAATTGCAGGATCTAATCCGCATTTTTTTGCCACAAGCGGAAGCATACATCCTATTGTTTTTGCAAGAAGAACAGTACACATCAGTGTAATTCCAACAGCAAAAGCAAGAAGAGGATTTTGATACATTAAAATAATTCTGATGCCGTTCACTACCGCTAACAGAAATCCTACAATAAGAGCAATCCTTATTTCCTTAAAAACAACTTTAAAAATGTCCTTAAATTCAATCTCATCCACCGCAAGCCCTCGAATAATCAGAGTTGAACTTTGAGAACCACAATTTCCACCCGTACCGGTCAGCATCGGAACAAAAGTATTTAATACCGGCATTACGGCAAGCGCCCCTTCAAAATGTCCCAAAATCAAGCCGGTAACTGTTGCCGATAACATAAGAAACAAAAGCCACGGAAAACGACTTTTCGCATGCTGCCAAACAGATGTTTCAAAATACGGCTCCTCATTCGGTGCGATACCTGCCATCACGCTCATATCTTCCGTTGTTTCTTCCTGCAATACAGACATAGCGTCATCTACCGTTACAATTCCGACCATACACATCTCATGATCGACAACGGGAATTGCAATCAGTCCGTATTTATTAATCATAGAAACAACTTCTTCCTGATCATCATGTGTGTTGACATAAAGCATATTGGTTTCCATAATCTCTTCTATCAGACGATTTTCCCCGGTCGTTAGTAAATCTTTTACATCCACAACTCCTATCAATTTTCGTTTCTCCGTTACATAACAGGTGTAAATGGTTTCTTTATTAATTCCGACCTGACGAATTTTTAAAATAGCATCAGCAACCGTCATTTCTTTTCTAAGACCGATGTACTCCACGTTCATAATACTTCCGGCACTATCCTCCGGATACTGAAGAAGTGTATTAATCTGTTTTCGCGTTTCCTCATCAGTAGCCATAAGCAGTCTGTCTACAACATTCGCCGGCATTTCTTCCAGAACATCAACCATATCATCGAGATACATTTCTTCCATGAATTCTTCAATTTCAGCGTCTGTCAGTCCATTTACCAAATCTTCCTGCATTTCACTGCTCATATAGGTAAATGTTTCAGCCGCTTCTTCTTTTGTTAAAAGACGAAAAACAATAATTCTTTGCTTTTCATTAAATTCTTCAAGGATTTGTGCAATATCGACGGGATATAAATTCTCTAATTCTGATTTTAATTCTTTATACTTTCTCTCTTCTAACAATTCCAGCATTTGTTCTTCCGTCATATACGCCCTCCTTTCTCCCTCACACAAAAAGATTGCACAATCGGGCAATCTACTATCTTAATTCTATACCGTAACACTGTTTTTTGTCAATAATTGCTTTTGCACTCCTGTTGTCTTTATTGTATAATACATTTTATGAAAAAGATAAGGAGAGAGATTTATGAAAATCGTAGGTTTAATTACTGAATACAATCCATTTCACAATGGGCACAAATACCATTTAGATGAAGCATTAAAGCGAACAGGTTCTGATTATGCCATTGTTGTAATGAGCGGAAATTTTGTTCAACGTGGCGCTCCTGCAATTATGCCAAAACATTTGCGGACACAGATTGCATTAAAGTCAGGAGCAGCTGTCGTTATCGAGCTTCCCGTTTTATACGCAACCGGAAGTGCCGAACTATTTGCAATGGGAGCAGTTTCACTTTTGCATTCTTTAAACTGCATTGATACTATCTGCTTCGGAACGGAATCCGGCGATATTATCGCTTTAGATCAGATTGCCCGCATTCTTTGTAATGAACCGGATGAATATAAATCTGCTCTGCGAAAGTATTTAAAAGCTGGAAATACTTTTCCTCTCGCTCGCCAGAAAGCATTTTACGAAATTACCGGAAACATTTCCCTTTCTTCCATTTTAGAATCGCCAAATAATATTTTAGGAATTGAATATATAAAGGCTCTGCATCGCTTAAAAAGTACAATACTTCCTGTATCCATTCAAAGAAAAGAATCTCATTATCACGATACAGAGTTGAAAATGTCATATAGTTCTGCTACTGCCATAAGGAATGTATTTGCTAAAGCAGGAAACAGTATTTCTTTTTCAACAGAAACGTTAAAAAAACAATTACCTTCAAATGCCCTTCCTCTTCTTACCGAAACTTTCCGGAAACGATACCCTGTCTATGCGAACGACTTTTCCTTATTACTGAAATATAGGCTTTTAGAAGAAACACGGGAAACACTTCTAACTTATATGGATATAAACGAAACTTTAGCAAACCGCATATACAAAAACAGCAATCATTTTATATCCTTCGAGCAGTTTTGCGAAGAAATAAAGACTCGTGATATAACATACTCACGGGTAAGCCGTGCTTTATTCCATATTTTACTTCAAATAAAAAAGACAAGTGAAACCGCCCCCTCCTACGCACATATTTTAGGTTTCCGAAAAGACAGTTCTTCTTTACTGTCTATTTTGAAACAAAAAAGCAATATTCCTCTTATCACAAAACTTTCTTCCGCCGCTTTGAGCGAAAAAGAAAATACATTTTTGCAGCAGGATATTTTCGCTTCTGATTTATATGAATCTGTCGTAACAGATAAATTTCAAACCCCTTTTATCGTTGAACAAAAAAAAGAGATTGTACGCTGTTAAACGTATAATCTCTTTTTGACAGTTTTAATTATCTCATTTTCTTTGTACAAGTTACTGCCAACGCTCCCGGTCCGATATGACACGCTACACTTAAAGAAAGAGGACGCATCTCCACATCTGCATTCGGAAATCTGCTTTCAATTTCCGCTTTCCATTGTTCAGCCTCTTCCTTTGAAGAAGTATATGCCCCTTGAATGTACACTTCTTCACCGGCAAATCTTTCCTGACAGTCTTTTTCAATCGCTTCAAGCATTGTTTTCTTTGCCTGTTTCCAGCCTCTTACTTTTGCAAAAGCATCTAATTTTCCCCCTTGAATCTGTAAAACTGGTTTTAAGTTAAGCACTGTTCCAATTGCCGCTGCCGCCGCTGTAATTCTTCCGCCTTTTTTTAAATATTTCAATGTATCTACCGTTATGTAAATGCTGGATTCTCTTTTCTCTGCTTCAAGTATTTCCTTAATTTCTTTTGCACTTTTTCCCTTCTCTACCAGTTTCATCGCATCTTCCACTGATTTTGACTGAGTAACAGAAATACGCTGATTATCTGCCACCTGTACTTTCCCATCATATTCTCTCGAAAGAGAAATAGCCGTTTCACACGAACTGCTAAGCCCGCTAGACATTGGAATGTAAATAATTTCATCATAATCTTTCAATAATCCGTCCCACAAATCCAAAACATCTGCCGGCGAAGGCTGTGAAGTAGAAATATCTGCATCATTTGTCAGTTTTTCGTAAAATTCTTCCTGCGTTAATGTAATATCTTCAAAATATAATTTTTCATTTATATAAAAAGGCATTGGCAATACATGAACTCCAAGTTCTTTTGCACGCTCCTGCGTAATGCCACTGTTACTGTCTGTCACAATTGCTGTTTTTCCCATATTCTTTCTCCGTTCTCTTTATTCTATTGTTATCAATTCCGATACCGTATCTCTTTTCGCTACCACAATATGTACATCATCGCCGTTATACTTATTATCTCCAAGAGTTACCTCAAGTTTTACAGTTTCATAAGCAAGGCTCTCATAGTTATTTTCCTTACTCAAATGCCCAAGTATAACACATTGCAAGTCATCATGTAGTATATCACAAAGAAGTCTTCCCGACAATTCATTTGATAAATGTCCCTGTTCTCCCAAAACCCTTCTTTTTAATGGATATGGATAGGGTCCTACCTCAACCATATGCACATCATGATTTGCTTCCAAAACAAGTGCATTGACATCTTTTAAGTTTTCTACAATATATTTATCATAATTTCCCAAATCAGTCGCTACCGCAATGGATTTTTTATTTTTTTCAATGCGATACCCAGTCGGTTCGATTGCATCATGCGAAATAGCAAAAGGTTTAATCGTTAAATCCCCTAATGTAAACTCTTCATCAGACCGTATTGGATAAAACAAGCCCTCAGGCATTTTTCCTAAACTTTTATAGTTTTCTATACCCGATATCGTCCCCTTTGTAGCGTAAATAGGAACTTTATATTTTCTGCTGAACACACCCAACCCCTGAATATGATCAGAATGTTCATGAGTAATTAGAATACCGTCTAAATCTTCTCCCGAAACACCTATCTTATCCATTCCTTCCTCAATCTTCTTTTTGCTTATTCCCGCATCAATAAGTATATTCGTATGTTCGCTTCCTACATATATACAATTTCCGCTGCTGCCACTGGCAATACTGCATAATTTCATCTTCTTATCTCCTGTTGACCGCCTGCTCTATCTGTTTTTTTGTATTTTCCATCGTTCCGCTGTTATCAATCGTTCTATGGCAATATTTTCTAAATACTTTCTCTGTCGCCTGCGTTTTCATAACCAAGTCAATTTTTTCATCACTCATCAGGCGAGATATTTTCAAACGTTCCCTACGAACATTTTCATCAGCATAAATATACCATAATTCATCACAGATTTCTTCATAATGATCTTCCATCAAAAGAGCCGATTCAATCAAAAATATTTCACATTTTTCTTTGCGTGCCCTCTCAATTTCCGATTTCACCCGCATTTTTACTGCCGGATGCACAATTTGATTTAATTTTTGTAGTTTATCTGCATTATTAAATACAATTTCGCCCAGTTTTTTTCTGTCGATTTCCTTAGCGTCTGTCAAAATCATTTCACCAAATTCTTCAACAATCTTTCGATAGCACTCTTTGCCTTTTTCCTGCAATTGATGTGCCACCAAATCCGTCTGACAGATAACGGCATTATATGTTTCTTTCATCATTTCCAAAACATAACTTTTTCCCGAACCGATACCGCCTGTAATTCCAATTATTTTCATTTATTTTGCCTCATACCAACTGTTTCCCGTATGCATATCAATATCCAATGGCACACGCAAAGTAACCGCCTGTTCCATTTCTTTTTTTAGAATTGACTTCACCTCATCTACTTCATCTTTGTATGCTTCAATTAAAAGTTCATCATGCACCTGTAAAACAAGTTTTGATTTCATCTGTTTTTCTTTCAACGCACGATTCACGCCTATCATAGCCATTTTCATAATATCTGCAGCCGTACCCTGAATAGGTGCGTTCATCGCAACTCTCTCTCCAAACGCTCTTTGCATGAAGTTACCTGACTCCAGTTCAGGAACAGGTCTTCTTCTTCCAAACAGAGTAACAACGTATCCCTCTTCTTTTGCATGAGCTACCGTATCATCTAAAAATGCTTTAATTCCCGGATAAGTCTTAAAATAATTCTCAATATATTCTGCCGCTTCTTTTCTTGTTATACTTAAATCCTGACTCAACCCGAAAGAACTAATCCCATATACAATACCAAAATTTACCGCTTTTGCATTTCTTCTTTCCAAGTCAGTCACTTCATCAAACGGAATATGAAAAACTTGAGATGCTGTTATGCGGTGAATATCTCTCGCCTCTTTGTAAGCGCTGATAAGTGATTCATCTTCTGAGCAGTGTGCCAAGATACGAAGTTCAATCTGAGAATAGTCCGCATCAACAAAGACATAGTTCTCTTCAGGAACAAAAACTTTGCGAATCAAACGTCCAAGTTCCATTCTGACAGGAATATTTTGCAGATTGGGTTCTGTACTGCTTATTCTTCCTGTAGCGGTAACGGTTTGATTAAATTTTCCGTGTATTCTTCCGTCCTCCTGAATATAATTCGCCAATCCGTCGGCATATGTCGATTTCAATTTCGTCAACTGACGATATTCAAGTATTTTTGATACAATCGGATAATCCGGAGCAAGTTTATCTAAAACATCTGCCGCCGTCGAATACCCGGTCTTTGTTTTCTTTCCATTAGGAAGATTTAAATGTTCAAATAAAACTATGCCAAGTTGTTTTGGAGAATTAATATTAAAGGTTTCCCCTGCAATTTCGTATATTTCCGTTTCCAGTTCACTGATTTTCCCGGCAAGTTGCTGTCCATAAGTTTTCAATTCCTCCGCCTTTACTTTCACTCCTGCCTGTTCCATATTAAAAAGCGTAAACGCAAGAGGCATCTCAATGTCAGTAAATAGATAAGCCATTTTCTTTTCTTCTAATCGTTCACGAAGCGAAAAAACAGATTTATATGCCGTATATGCCGCATAACAACTTTTCTTTTCTTCCGCAGTCTTCTCATCAATATAAATATTTAATTGTTCCCTTGCTATATCTTCAAACTCATAATCACTTTTCAACGGATTTAACAGATATGAAGCGATAATCGGATCAAATGCATTTTTTTCCTGTGTAAACGAAATCCACTTCAACGCTTCTTTTATATTGCAAATAGAAATCGTTTTTACAACGGATGTAAGTTCGTTTAACTTCTCCTGTAAATATGAGAAGGTAATGTCTTCTCCCGTATAAATCGTGTATATCTCTTCATCACCAAATGCTATTCCAACATGATTCATTTCTGCCGAAGATGCAAAAAGCGGAAGGACATTTTCCGTATTTTTTCCAAACACAACTCCAACGACATCCTTCTTTCCGGCATTTACAAATATTTCATCCGCTTCTTTTTTTGTATGGACAATCTTAAAGTAAGCCTCCACACTATTCTCCGGTGCAGATACATCAAAGCGTGACAGTAAATTTTTAAACTCTAATTTTTGAAATAAAACATATGCCTCTTCCGTATATAAATGCCCCAATTTTGCTTCGTCAAACTCATAGGCAATAGGGACAGCCACATTAATAGTTGCCAATTCTTTACACATTTGCGCTTTATCATATTGTTCTCCCAATGCCTTACTAGCCCTTGGCGGCTTCACTTCTTCCAAATGTTCGTAAGCATTTTCAATTGAATGAAACTGCATAACAATTTTTGTCGCTGTTTTTTCCCCGATACTGTCCACACCCGGAATGTTATCAGAGGAATCGCCCATCAGTGCTTTTAAATCAATAAACTCTTTCGGTGTAACAAAATATTTTTCCAGTACATCCTTTGCATAATAATTTTCTATCTCTGTTTTACCTTTTTTTGTTTTTGGGATGCGAATCTTCACTTTCTCCGTCGCCAACTGCAACAAATCCCTGTCACCAGAAATAATAGATACATCCATTCCCTTTTCTTCTGCCAATACAGAAATTGTTCCAAGCAAATCATCCGCCTCGTACCCTTCCTGCTCTATCAATTTAATTCCCATTGCACGAAGAACTTCTTTCATTACGGGCACCTGCTGACGCAATTCTTCTGCCATAGGTTTTCTTGTCCCTTTATACTCCGTATACATCTTATGCCTGAATGTCGGAGCGTGTACATCAAATGCAACAGTTAAATATTCCGGTTTTTCTTCTTCTAATATTTTAAATAAAATATTCAAAAAACCGTAAATCGCATTTGTATGAAGTCCTTCTGAATTTGTCAGATCCGGCACTCCATAAAATGCTCTGTTTAAAATACTGTGTCCGTCTATCAATACAATTTTTTCACTCATATTATTTCTCCACCTATATTTTTCTGTTACATATTATATATTATATTTAGAAAAAGCGACAGTATCAAAGATACTATCGCTTTTTATTGTTCTACTGCCGATGACCGGACTCGAACCGGTACATAGTCACCTACGTCAGATTTTGAGTCTGATGCGTCTGCCAATTCCGCCACATCGGCATATACTCGACTTTCTCAAGCCGAGTATTATAATATCATATGCTTAATCAAATTGCAAGCACTTTTTTAATTTTTTTACACTCCCAATGCTTTTTCCGCAACTTTACCTAAATCTGATTCATTAGCAGTATACTTTTTGCTACCGTCTTTCTTTACTTTCACTTCAACAGTTTCCTCTTTACCGTATTCGCATTTAGAAACACGTTCTTCTAAATCCTTATACACGATTTGAGCCATCTGTTCCATAATTTCCTGCTCTGAAGGTATTTTTCCCTCTTTCTGCACTTGAGCTTGTATGTCTGTTAAAAACTTTTGTTGAAGTTTCTGTAAATCAGCCTCATAATTTTCAAAACATTTCATTGGCTGTACTGCAACTTTTACTACAAATCCATCATCTGTTTCTTTTGCTTCTTTTACAGAGTATTTTGCAGATTTTAACATTTTCTTATACGTTTCACGAAATTTGTTTTCTAATTCGTCTGGAAGAGATAATTCTTCATACCCTTCCATAAATGCATCAATTCCTTCTTTGTACAGTTTTTCCGAATCTGCTTTAGATGATTCTGTTAATTTCATATACTCATCATATTCACCCTTAAACTGTACATCCAAACATGATTTGACATACGCTTTTGCATCAAACTTCGTTGTACATGCACTGAGCATACACATCACAACTACCAACATTATTGCTACAATACTTTTCTTTTTTTTCATACCTTTGTCCTCCTAGTAAAATGTTAGTATAATTTTACCATAAGTCCTACAATAAATCCACTGGTTTTTGTCTATTTTTTGATATTACTATTCAATTACCGCAATTTTCATCATATTACTTACGCCATCTCGCGTTTTCTTCATTACCGGTGAAGGAATACCTGCTGTAAGTACAACAATATCGCCTGTTTCCACTAACTGTTTTGCATTTACCAAATCAATTGCATCATTACAAATATCTTCTGTTGTATGATATTCAATAGATTTAATCGGAAGAACCCCCCAGTAAATCTGCATCTTGCGAAGTGTAGCCTCATTTGGAGTGACACCAATAATATCTGCTTTTGGTTTAAATTTAGAAACCACTCTCGCAGTTGCTCCCGACAACGTCGGCGTGATAATGCATTTTGCATTTAAGTTCATTGCAGTTGCAACTGAAGAATATCCGATTGCACTTGAAATTCCCTTTCTTCTATGTTCCTGTGCTTTTTCCAATAAAATATCATAGTCTAAGTGATCTTCCGTATTTTCTACGATATGCACCATCATCTCTAATGCTTCTAACGGATATTTTCCCTGTGCTGTTTCTCCCGATAACATAACTGCATCTGTTCCGTCATAAACTGCGTTGGCAACATCTGTCACTTCCGCTCTTGTCGGTCTTGGATTTCTCATCATTGAATCCAACATCTGTGTAGCAGTAATAACCGGTTTGAAATTATCATTACATTTTTTAATTAACATTTTCTGCAAATATGGAACTTCTTCTGCCGGAATTTCCACACCCAAATCCCCTCTGGCTACCATAATTCCATCCGCGCAATGAATAATTTCATCAATATTGCGAATTCCTTCCGCATTTTCAATTTTGGCAATAACCGGTAAAAACGGCGCTCCACATTCTTTTAACAGCGCTTTAATTTCAAGAACCCCCTCTACCGAACGAACAAATGATGCCGCAATAAAGTCAACCCCCTGCTCTACACCAAAAATAATATCCTCTCTGTCTTTTGGGGTCAAAGCCGGAAGACGCACAGGTACGTTCGGCACATTAACACCTTTCCTTGAACCAAGTTCACCGCCGTTTAATACTTTACAAGTAATATCCGTACCATTTATCCCTTTTACTTCCAATTCAATCAAACCATCATCAATCAAAATTCTCTTGCCCGGCTCAATATCTTCCACAAGTCCTTCATAGCTTACGGAAACACGTTTTTCATCTCCTTCAATCTCTTCTGTCGTAAGAGTAAAGATTGCTCCCTCTTCCAAAAATACCTTCTTATCGTCTTTAAGAACGCCAGTACGAATTTCCGGTCCCTTTGTATCTAAAAGAATGGCTACAGGCTTTCCTAGTTCTTCACGGATTCCCTTTAACATATCCATTCTGCTTTTCTGTTCTTCGTGATCTCCATGAGAGAAATTAAAACGTGCAATGTTCATGCCCTTTTCTACCAGTTTCTTCATCAGTTCACGATCATTTGTGTTTGGTCCCATTGTACATACAATTTTAGTTTTTCTCATTTTCTTATCCTTTCCTTTTCCTTATATAATAATGAAATCTTATTTAATATGTTCATGTGTAAATAAGTGATCCTGACAATATTCATATGCTCCGTTGCATTTTGAACAATATCTGAACTCTAAATTAGGATCATCCAATTCTGTTCTTCCGCAAACAGCACATCTGTGTTTTGCACCTGCCGCCTGTGCCGCCGGATTTACATTAGCATTGCGTATATCCTTTTGAAATTGTCTTCTGCGATGTATCTGTTTCGGTGAATGTGCCTTAAAGTTTCTTGATGAAAAATAGAAAATCACAAAATTCAAAATAGAAACCCCTGCCGCTATTGCATCCGATTTCGTAATAAGTCCCATAATCCCTGTGCTGTAAGCAGGAAGAAACGCCTGCAAAATCGTATATCCAAAAAGTACTCCGTCCAAAATAGCAAGCCATTTTACCTTTATCGGCAAAATGAAAAATACAAGAAACTCCATATCCGGATACATTGCCGCAAAAGCAAAAAATAACGATAAATTCAAATATCCCGTTCCAATCGGAAACGAAATCCCCGTGATAAAGTAGGCTGCTAACGCCGCAATCACATGAAAAAGAACCCCCGTAAAGAAATACAGGTTAAATCGAAACGCACCCCATGTCGCTTCCAAATGCTGTCCTATCATATAATACAAATACAATGCAAACACCATAAAAATAGGACTTGATGAAGGTGGTTGCATTAAAAAAGTAACAATTCTCCAAATTTGTCCGTGTAAAATTGCTCCGGCATCCATTGCTAGATACTGATAATAAAATTCCGGTTTCACAAGTGAAAGGACAAATCCGATACCATATAAAATAATAATATAATACATCAAATTATGTATCGCATATCGCCCAAATTTCCGTTCTAATTTTTGAATCCAGTTCATAAAACTATACTCCTTCATAACTTACTCAACATAAATTTTATTCTACCTTTTACCAATTGATTTGTCAATTCAATCCAAAGAGTTTACAGGTTTTTTACATTTTCATAATCAAATTCCCAATTGTGTTTTTTTTATGATTGTCGTATAATGGAGTGTATTGTAAAAAAATACGATTTCATTTTAATAGGAAACAATAGGATACCTATACATAGTAAGGAGTAGTTAAATATGCAAAAAACACTACATACATTAGGAATCGATATCGGTTCTACAACAGTTAAAATTGCCATTCTGAACGAAGAAAATGAAGTTTTATTTTCCGACTACGAACGACATTTTGCTAATATTCAGGAAACACTTTCTGATTTACTCGGAAGAGCAGTTCATAAACTGGGTACAATAGAAGTTTCTCCGGTAATCACCGGCTCAGGCGGACTTACTTTGGCAAAACATTTGGAAATTCCTTTTGTGCAGGAAGTGATTGCTGTTTCTACTGCGCTGCAGGATTACGCTCCTCAAACAGATGTAGCCATTGAACTCGGAGGAGAAGATGCTAAAATCATTTATTTTGAAGGCGGAAACGTAGAACAACGTATGAACGGGATATGTGCCGGAGGTACAGGTTCATTTATCGACCAAATGGCATCTTTATTACAGACGGATGCCATGGGATTAAACGAATATGCTAAACATTATCAGGCTCTTTATTCAATCGCTGCTCGATGCGGTGTATTTGCCAAGTCCGATATTCAGCCTTTAATCAACGAAGGAGCTACGAAAGAAGATCTCTCTGCTTCTATTTTTCAGGCAGTAGTAAATCAGACTATCAGTGGCCTTGCTTGCGGAAAGCCAATCCGCGGTCACGTCGCCTTTCTCGGTGGTCCTCTTCACTTTTTGTCTGAACTGCGAGAAGCATTTGTCCGCACATTAAAATTGGATGACGAACATATTATTGCGCCAAAGCATTCGCATTTATTCGCGGCAATTGGTTCCGCCCTAAACTCAAAGAGAGAGATTTCTATTCCACTTACCGCTTTACAGATGCGTCTTGCGAACCGCATTGAGATGGAATTCGAAGTTGAACGTATGACACCGCTTTTCTCCAGCAAAAAGGAATATGATGCTTTCGAGTCACGTCATGCAAAACATCAGGTGCCTGTCAAAGATTTATCTTCTTATAGAGGAAAATGTTTCTTAGGTATTGATGCCGGTTCTACAACAACAAAAGCCGCTCTTGTAGGCGAAGATGGAACTCTTCTTTATTCTTTCTATCACGGTAATGAAGGCGATCCTCTTGGAACAACGATAAACGCCATTAAAGATATTTACAGCAGACTTCCAGAAGGCGTAGAAATCGTACATTCATGCTCTACCGGATATGGAGAAGCCTTAATCAAAGCAGCTCTTTTGCTTGACGAGGGCGAAGTAGAAACTGTTTCTCACTATTACGCCGCTGCTTTTTTCAATCCTGAAGTAGACTGTATTTTGGATATTGGCGGTCAGGATATGAAATGTATTAAAATCAAAAATCAAACTGTAGACAGCGTACAGTTAAATGAAGCCTGTTCTTCAGGTTGCGGTTCATTTATCGAAACATTTGCAAAATCATTAAATTATTCCGTAGAAGATTTTGCTCATGAAGCACTTTTCGCAAAAAATCCTATTGATTTAGGAACACGTTGTACCGTGTTTATGAATTCCAAAGTAAAACAGGCTCAAAAAGAAGGCGCTTCTGTAGCAGACATTTCTGCCGGACTTGCCTATTCAGTCATCAAAAATGCACTTTATAAAGTTATTAAAGTTTCTGATGCCTCAGAACTAGGAAAGCATATTGTTGTACAGGGCGGAACTTTCTATAACAATGCCGTTTTAAGAAGTTTTGAAATGATTGCTGACTGCGAGGCGGTACGTCCGGACATTGCCGGCATTATGGGTGCTTTCGGGGCTGCTCTCATTGCCAGAGAACGTTATGATGAAAGCAAAAGCACAACTATGCTTTCTATTGAAGAAATTAGTTCATTGGAATACAGCACAAGTTTAACTAAATGTAAAGGTTGTACAAACAACTGTCGCCTTACTGTAAATAAGTTTAGTGGTGGACGCAGTTTCATCACAGGTAACCGCTGCGAACGGGGACTCGGAAAATCAAAAACAAAAAAAGATGTTCCAAACTTATTCGCATATAAAAACAAACGGTACTTTGGCTATACTCCTCTTTCAAGAGAAGAGGCAAAGCGTGGAACGGTAGGACTTCCCCGTGTTTTAAATATGTACGAAAACTACCCGTTTTGGTTTACATTTTTCAACACACTAAAGTTTCGGGTAATTTTATCACCCGCTTCTACACGAAAAATATATGAATTAGGAATTGAATCCATTCCTAGTGAATCTGAATGTTATCCGGCAAAATTGGCACACGGTCATATTGAATGGCTTATTCAGAATGGAATTTCCTTTATTTTTTATCCGTGCGTCCCATACGAAAGACAAGAATTTAAAGATGCAAACAATCATTACAACTGTCCTATCGTTACTTCATATGCAGAAAATATCAAAAATAACATGGATGAAATTACGAGCGGTAAAATTGATTTCATGAATCCATTTCTTTCTTTTAAAAGCGAAGAAACTCTCTCTACTCGACTTGTGGAAGAATTCAGCAAAAAATTCTCCATTCCAGAGTCAGAAATCAAACAGGCTGTTCATCTCGCATGGGAAGAGTTAAAAAATTGTCGTGAAGATATTAGAAAAAAAGGAGAGGAAACAATCTCCTATCTTGATCAAACAGGAAAAAGGGGTATTGTTCTTGCAGGACGTCCTTATCATATTGATCCGGAAGTCAATCACGGTATTCCTGAATTAATTAACTCTTACGACATTGCCGTTCTTACGGAAGATTCGGTTTCTCACCTTCAGCCTGTAGAACGTCCTCTACGCGTTATGGATCAGTGGATGTACCATTCCAGACTATACGCAGCGGCAAATTATGTTAAAACAAAAGAGAATTTAGACTTAATTCAATTAAATTCTTTTGGATGTGGACTGGATGCAGTTACAACAGATGAAGTTTCAGATATTTTGACACGTTCAGGAAAAATATATACATCACTAAAAATAGATGAAGTAAATAATCTTGGTGCAGCAAGAATCCGTATTCGTTCTCTTCTTTCTGCCATTCGTGTTCGGGAGAAAAAGCACCTCGAGCATTGCATTCAACCTTCTTCCATCACGAAAGTTCCTTTCACCAAAGAAATGAAAGAAACTTATACGATTTTGTGTCCGCAGATGTCACCGATTCATTTTGAACTTGTCGAGCCTGCCTTCCGCTCCTGCGGTTATAATATCGAAGTTTTAGGAAATGACAGTAAATCCGCAATTAATACAGGTTTAAAATATGTAAATAATGACGCCTGCTATCCTTCCCTTCTCGTTGTCGGTCAAATTATGGAAGCTATTCTCTCAGGAAGATATAACACAGACAAAATTGCAGTTATTATTACTCAGACCGGTGGCGGCTGCCGTGCTTCCAACTATATTGGATTTATCCGCCGTGCATTAGAAAAAGCAGGATATACCCAAATTCCTGTTATTTCCTTAAACTTAAGCGGACTGGAAGAAAATCCGGGATTTAAACTATCACTTCCTCTTGTATTAAAGGGAATGTATGCTGTTGTATTCGGAGATATCTTTATGCGTACCGTATACCGAGTACGTCCATACGAAGTAACGGCAGGAAGCACAGATGCCCTCCACGAAAAATGGAAACAGAAATGTATTGCGTTTCTAATGCAAAAATATCCAAGCCGCCGTACATTTAGTAAAATGTGTGAAGAGATTATAGCAGATTTCGATAATCTTCCAATGCAAAACATTAAAAAAGTCCGTGTAGGTATTGTCGGAGAAATCCTAGTAAAATTCCATCCGACTGCCAATAACCATTTAGTTGAATTGCTTGAACAGGAAGGCGCTGAGGTTGCCGTACCTGATTTACTCGACTTCTTCCTTTATTGTTTCTACAATAGCAATTTTAAAGTTTCCCATTTGGGCATGAAAAAATTAACCGCATGGAAAGCAAACTTAGGTATCAAGGCATTAGAATGGTTCCGTGCACCTGCAAAAAAAGCATTTATACAAAGCAAACATTTTAATCCGCCTGCTGATATTACAAATCTGGCAGATATGGCAAAAGAAATTGTTTCTCTTGGAAATCAGACGGGTGAAGGTTGGTTCTTAACCGGAGAAATGCTGGAATTAATCGAAAACGGAACAAACAATATTGTTTGTGCACAACCGTTTGCCTGCCTTCCAAATCATGTTGTGGGAAAAGGGGTAATTAAAGAATTGCGTCACCGCCACCCTCTCGCAAACATTGTTGCAATTGATTACGATCCGGGTGCAAGTGAAGTAAACCAATTAAACCGAATTAAATTAATGCTTTCTACTGCAAATAAAAACTTAAATAGCAGGAAATAAATCATACAAAAAGACGAGCATCTAAATTTTAGAAACTCGTCTTTTTCATTTGATTATTTAACTAACAAAGATTTTCCTGTCATTTCTTCCGGCTGTTCCATTCCCATTAACTCAATAAGAGTCGGTGCAATATCAGCAAGGCATCCGCCTTCTCTCAATTTGTATGCAGGGTCTGCATTTACTAAAATAAATGGTACTTCATTTGTTGTATGAGCAGTAAAAGGTTCACCTGTTTCATAATCTACTAACTGTTCCGCATTTCCATGGTCTGCACAGATAAACATCTGTCCGTCAACTTCTTTTAATGCTTCTACTGTTTTACCTACACACTCATCAACTGCCTCAATCGCTTTGATTGCTGCCGCTTCCACACCTGTATGTCCAACCATATCAGGATTTGCAAAGTTAATGATAATTACATCATACTTATCTGATTTAATAGCCTCCACTAATTTATCGCATACTTCATACGCACTCATTTCAGGTTGTAAATCATATGTTGCAACTTTAGGAGATTTTACTAAAATTCTATCTTCTCCTTTATTCGCTTCCTCTACACCGCCATTGAAGAAGAATGTAACGTGAGCATATTTCTCTGTTTCAGCAATTCTCGCCTGTGTCATGTTATTGTTTGCCAAAAATTCTCCAAATGTATTTGTGATTTCTGTTTTGTGGAAAGCAACTAATTTGTTTTCAATAGTCACATCATATTCTGTAAAGCACACATATGTTGTTTTAACTCGTTCTCCTCTATCAAATCCGTCAAAGTTATCATCACAAAATGTTCTTGTAATTTCTCTTGCTCTGTCCGGTCTGAAGTTAAAGAAGATAATTGAATCATTATCTTTAATTGTTGCAACAGGTTTTCCGTCTTTTACAACAACTGTAGGAAGAACAAATTCATCTGTTTTGTCTGCATCGTAGGAGTTCTGTACTGCACAAACTGCACATCCTGCTGTTTCTCCCTCACCTTTTACCATTGCATTATATGCTAATTCCACACGTTCCCAACGGTTATCTCTATCCATTGCGTAGTAACGTCCCATAACAGATGCGATTTCCCCTACACCAATTTCTTTCATCTTATCTGCCAATTCCTGCACATAATCTTTTCCTGATGCAGGAGGCGTATCACGTCCGTCCAAGAAGCAGTGTACATAAACTTTTTCAAGCCCCTGTTTCTTAGCAAGTTCTAACAAGCCATAAATGTGTGAATTATGACTGTGAACACCACCGTCAGACACTAATCCGAATAAATGAAGTGCTGAGTCGTGTTCTTTTGCATTATTGCACGCTGCAAGCAACGCTTCGTTTTCAAAGAAATCTCCATCCTGAATAGATTTTGTAATCTTTGTCAAATCCTGATATACGATACGTCCTGCGCCCATGTTCAAATGTCCTACTTCAGAATTACCCATCTGTCCGTCAGGAAGCCCTACTGCCATTCCGCTCGCATTACCTTTTACAAACGGATATTCTGCCATTAACTTATCCATAACAGGTGTTTTCCCCTCATAAACGGCATTTGCTTCATGTTTGTCATTTAAGCCGTATCCGTCAAGAATCATTAAAACTGTTGGTTTTTTACTCATAGTCTTATCTCCTTTATGTTAATTCATTAACGTTTTCTTTACTTGAATTATTTTACATGATTTTCTAAATGGTTGCAAGGTTTTCACCTTTAAATCCTTTCCAAAAAATCAAATACTTTTCCTTTCGGTGTATGTAAGAAATGCATAAGCATATACGCACACATAATCGCTACGTTTTCTTCTTCCAAAATTCTTCTTGCTTCTTTTCTGTCGGCAAGTGCAATTTCGATTTCCTCATTTTCTTCCTGTCCTTCTTTGGATGGATTTCCCTTAGCATAACCGTACACTGTACCGCAAGACTCATCTGTCATTCCCACTGTAGTAAAAAATGGTTTCGTAAACATATCTTTCGCATTCACAGGAGTCAAATCCAGTCCTGTTTCTTCTTTCAATTCACGTATTCCCGCCGTCTTAAAATCTTCTCCTTCATCCACCAAACCTGCCGGAAATTCATAGATGTAATCATCTAAAGGACAGCGGTATTGGCGAATTAAGACTATTTTTTCTTCACCGTCATCTTCATCCTGATACAAACTATAAATGATAACACCATCCGCCTTATTTTCTTTCGTTGTTATTTTTAACTCATCAATATTTTTTGCTCTGGATGCCACATAATAAGTACTTTCTTTTCCTGTATCACTTTTCATTTCCAATGTGTACATATTTAAAAAACGATTTTTTGTCGTCTGATTTATCTTTTCAATCCTTCTCATCTATTTAAGTCCTTTCTATATAGATGTATGAAAAAGGGACGTAGTAAAATTGAATTTTGCTACGTCCCTTTTTACGTTTTCCCCCGTCCCTTTTCTTAAAACACCTTGTCCCTTTTTAAGAATAACTCTATATTTCCACCTATTCAACTTTACACAAACCTTAAAAATACGCTATAACTCAAGTAAAATATTTCCTCTGTTTTTAAGAATTTCTTAGCATAGTGGAAAACCTACAGTTTTACGGGCTTTTCCTCATTTAATCTCAAAAAGGGACAGGGCTTCCTGAGATTTTGGACACAGTAAATCGTAATTGGGGACGTAGTGATATGCAATTTCACTACGTCCCCAATTATGTAAGGAAATTATTTCCAATTTACGATTTTTCCAAAATCTGCTTTTAAAGAAGCACCACCTACAAGTCCACCATCAATATCCGGCTGTGCGAATAATTCCGGAGCACTATCTGCTGATACAGAACCGCCGTACTGAATACGAATTGCTTCTGCTGTTGCTTCATCATAGATTTCACCAATACACTGACGAATTGCAGCGCAAACTTCCTGAGCCTGTTCTGTAGTCGCAACTTTTCCTGTTCCGATTGCCCAGATTGGTTCATAAGCAATTACTGCTGTTTTAGCCTGCTCTGCTGTCACATCTAAGAAAGCAATTTTAATCTGTTGACGAATAAAGTCAATAGTAACACCTTGTTCTCTCTGTGCTAATGTTTCCCCACAGCAAATGATTGGTGTAATTCCATGCTCAAATGCTTTTTTCACTTTTTTGTTTACAGTTTCGTCTGTTTCCGCAAAATATTCACGTCTTTCAGAATGTCCGATAATAACATATTTCACTCCAACATCTGTAAGCATATTTGGAGCGATTTCTCCTGTATATGCTCCACTTTCTTCAAAATACATATTTTCAGCACCAATACAAATATTTGTACCTTTTACCGCTTCCATCGCAGGAATAATGCTGATTGCAGGTACACAAAATACAACATCTGCATCTTCCGTTGCTACTAATGGTTTTAATTCATTTAATAAAGTAACTGTTTCGCTAGGAGTTTTGTTCATTTTCCAGTTACCAGCAATAATTTTTCTTCTTGCCATTTTATCGTCTCCTAAGTTTTATATTGTTTTAAAAGGTGCACTAGATTCTAATATATTCCTTCTAACTGCACTTTCATTTATTTTCGCTAAGTGCTTATTTATCATTAGCTGCTGCTACACCCGGTAATTCTTTTCCTTCAAGGAATTCAAGAGAAGCACCACCACCTGTAGAAATATGAGTCATTTTATCTCCATATCCCAACTGGTTTACTGCTGCCGCAGAATCACCACCACCGATAATTGTTACAGCGTCTGTTTCTGCAAGTGCTTTTGCAACTGCTTCTGTACCATTTGCAAATTTAGGCATTTCAAAACATCCCATAGGTCCGTTCCATACAACTGTTTTTGCATCTTTAACAGCATCTGCGAAAAGAACTTCTGTTTTTGGTCCAATATCCATACCTTCCCAGCCGTCAGGAATTTCTCCGCTTTCTACTACCTGTAAATTTGCATCATTAGAAAAGTCATCACCAATACGGTGGTCGATTGGAAGAAGTAATTTAACTCCTTTTTCTTCTGCTTTTTCAAGCATATTTAAAGCATATTCCATATAATCATCTTCGCAAAGAGAAAGTCCGATTTTTCCTCCTTTTGCTTTAGAGAATGTATATGCCATACCACCACCAATGATAAGTGTATCTACTTTATCAAGTAAGTTTTCGATAACAGAAATTTTACTTGATACTTTTGCTCCACCTAAAATAGCAACGAATGGTCTTTCAGGATTATTCACTGCATTTCCTAAGAAATCAATTTCTTTCTGCATTAAGTATCCAACCACTGCTGTATCAACAAACTGAGTTACACCGACATTTGAGCAGTGTGCTCTGTGTGCTGTACCAAAAGCATCATTTACAAATACATCACATAAAGAAGCAAGTTCTTTGCTGAATTCTTCCCCATTCTTTGTTTCTTCCGCTCTGTAACGAGTATTTTCAAGAAGAATAACCTCTCCGTCATTCATTGCTTCTACTGCCGCTTTAGCATTTTCACCTACAACAGTTGCATCTGCCGCAAATTTAACTTCCTGTCCTAATAATTCAGATAGTCTTACTGCAACAGGTGCTAAAGATAATTCTGGTTTTGGTTCTCCCTTTGGTTTACCAAGGTGAGAGCAAAGAATGATTTTTCCGCCATCTGCAATTAATTTTTTAATTGTTGGAAGTGCTGCTACAAGACGGTTTTCATCTGTAATTTTTCCGTCGATCAAAGGAACGTTAAAGTCACATCTTACGAGAACTCTTTTTCCTTTTACATTAATGTCGTCCACTGATTTTTTATTAAGCATAGATTGTGCCTCCTTATTTGTATAAATAAAGGGACCCAGTCCTATAAGACCGGACCCCTTTTGGAATCTTTATCTCTAATTTAAAATTACGCTAATTCAGAGAAGTATTTGATTGTTCTTACCATCTGGCTTGTGTAAGAATTTTCGTTGTCATACCAAGATACAACCTGAACTTCTGTTGTTCCGTTGTCTAATGGAAGAGCCATTGTCTGTGTAGCATCGAATAAAGAACCATATCTCATTCCTACGATATCGCTTGATACGATTTCGTCTTCATTGTATCCGTATGATTCATTTGCTGCTGCTTTCATTGCTGCGTTGATTTCTTCAACTGTTACATTTCCTTCAACAACTGCTGTTAAGATTGTTGTAGAACCTGTTGGAGTTGGAACACGCTGTGCAGATCCGATTAATTTACCGTTTAATTCTGGGATAACTAATCCAATTGCTTTTGCAGCACCTGTGCTGTTTGGTACAATGTTAACTGCTGCTGCACGAGAACGTCTTAAATCACCTTTTCTCTGTGGTCCGTCAAGTGTCATCTGATCACCTGTGTATGCATGGATTGTACACATAATTCCGGATTTGATTGTTGCTAATTTGTTTAATGCGTCAGCCATTGGTGCTAAGCAGTTTGTTGTACAAGATGCTGCAGAAATAACTGTATCTTCCGGTTTTAATGTGTCATGGTTTACATTGTAAACGATTGTTGGAAGGTCATTTCCTGCTGGAGCAGAGATAACAACTTTTCTTGCACCTGCTTTAATGTGTGCTTCTGCTTTTTCTTTTGATGTATAGAATCCTGTACATTCTAATACAACGTCAACACCGATTTCTCCCCAAGGAAGTTCTTCAGCGTTTGCTTTTGCATAAATTTTGATTTCTTTTCCATCTACAGTAATTGAGTCTTCTCCTGCTGTTACTTTATCTGCTAAAGCATATTTTCCCTGAGATGAATCGTATTTTAATAAGTGAGCTAACATTTTTGGAGATGTTAAGTCGTTGATTGCAACTACTTCATATCCTTCTGCTCCGAACATTTGTCTAAATGCAAGACGTCCAATACGTCCAAATCCATTAATCGCTACTTTTACTGCCATGATTAATTCCTCCTAAAGTTTAATTATAAAATCACTGTTCAACAGTATATATTGTGAGATTCTTCTTCCTTTGTTAAAGAATCATCAACCTTTTTATATTGTACTAAATTTAAAACAAAAATTCAAGGTTATTTTGCATTTTTATCCAACTTGTATAAAAATCGGTTTTCTCTCCTTAAATTCTGTATAATATTTAAAGCCACAACTCGTTAAAATCTCTTTTACCCTTTCAAACTCATAGGCGATATGTTCAGGTTTATGGGCATCTGAACCGATCGTAATAATTTCACCACCCAGTTCTTTATACCTTTTTAAAAATCTCGGATGAGGATGAGCAAACGGAAGCCCATATTTGAATCCAGCCGTGTTTAATTCTATCCCTTTTCCCTGTATGATTAAAGAACGCATTATTTCGTCAACTACTTCCATATATTCCTGACAAAAATAAGATTTTTCTTTTTCTCTTCCATATCGGACAACATAATCCATATGCCCCAGAACATCAAAGTTCATATTTTCCTTTACACATTCGAGAATCTGTTCGAATCCCATTCTATAAAGAGCCTTATCTTCTAAAAAACTTTCCCTTTCAGAATACGGATCTTTTCCGCAAATCAGGTGAATTGAACCGATAACAAAATCAAATGAATATTTATTCACATAATCATTTATAAATGTTTTCAGATGCGGCTGTAAGCCCATTTCAACACCTATTCTCACTTCAATCTGCGAGCGATATTTCTCCTGCAGTTCCCTGAAAACAGAAAAATACTTGTCTGGGCAAAAAACAAACTGTGTACCTTCCATATCGTAATCTTTATCCATATGATCAGTAATACATATTGTTTGCAATCCCTTTTGAACTGCTCCTTGAATCATTTTCTCAGGAAATACAGAGGCGTCCGTAGAAAAATTTGTGTGCATATGAAAATCTGCTTTCATCTTTTACACTCCTATAATCGTTCCGCCACCGACTACATACTCATCATCATAGAAAACAACTGCCTGTCCTGGAGTAATAGCACGCTGCGGTTCATCAAATGTACAAAGAACTTCATCTTCTGAAGTCTTTTTCACCGTACACCATGCCCCCTTATGATTATAACGGATTTTTGCAAATACGCGTAGTTCTCCATCCAAATCGTCAATTGACATAAAATTCAATCGGTTTGCTCGCAATGTATATGACATAGAGTCTTCATTTGTACCAATAACAACTTCATTTGTTTCCGGACGAATTTCTAATACAAAGGCAGGTCGTCCCAAAGACAAACCGAGTCCCTTTCTTTGCCCAACGGTATAATGAATAATACCTTTATGCTGTCCGAGAACATTTCCCTCTAAGTCAACAAAATCCCCTGATTTAATATCCTCACCGGTTGTTTCTTTAATGAACGTAGCATAATCTCCGTCCGGCACAAAACAAATATCCTGGCTGTCCGGTTTGTTTGCTACCCTCAATTGAATTTTTTCCGCAATCTGACGTACTTCCTCTTTCGTATATTCGCCCACCGGCATTAATGTGTGAGATAATTGTTCCTGTGTTAAATTATATAAAGCATACGTTTGGTCTTTTGCTAATGTCGCAGAACGTCTTAAAGTGTAACGTCCGTTTTCCAGCAGAACAATTCTTGCATAATGTCCTGTAGCAATATAATCCGCACCAATGTCCATACTTCTTTTCAAAAGAGATTCCCATTTTACATAACGGTTGCAGGCAATACATGGATTTGGTGTTCTTCCCTGACGGTATTCCTCAATAAAATAATCAATAACTTCCTTTTTAAACTCTCTTTTAAAGTTCATTACATAATAAGGAATTCCTAAATCATCTGCTACTCTTCTGGCATCATCCACAGCGCTGAGTCCGCAGCATCCGCCGTTTTCTTCTTGAACGGCTCTATCTTCATCCTGCCATATCTGCATGGTAACACCAATCACATCATACCCCTGTTCTTTTAATAAGTAAGCAGCAACCGATGAATCCACACCTCCGGACATTCCCACAACTACCTTTTTCTTCTCCATTTTAACTCCTTATTAATATTCTTCTTCCTCTTCTTCATCATCTTCGTGAATATCTGATTTCGGTTTCTCTAAACCTTCAATTTTAATTCCATTTTTCTCAGCATAGTCCCAAAGTGCTGCATGAATGGCTTCTTCAGCCAATAAAGAACAATGTACTTTTACCGGCGGAAGTCCATCCAACGCTTCCATAACTGCTTTATTTGTTACTTTTAATGCTTCGTAAATTGTTTTTCCTTTTACTAATTCTGTTGCCATACTACTTGTTGCAACAGCGGCTCCACATCCAAATGTTTTGAATTTAACATCCTGAATAACCTGATTTTCATCAATATCCAAATACATTCTCATAATATCACCGCATTTTGCGTTACCGACTGTTCCTACTCCGCTTGCATCCTCTATTTCTCCAACATTTCTTGGGTTTTGGAAATGATCCATTACTTTTTCTGTATACATTTTCTTATCCTTCTTTCTCTCTTATTTATTTTGTTTTTTTACAAAGTCCTCATATAATGGTGACATACTTCTCAATTTACTTACGATTTCTTTTAAACTGTCAACCACATAGTCAATATCATCTTTTGTTGTTTCCTCACTCAAGGTCATGCGAACCGATCCATGTGCGATTTCATGAGGAAGACCAATCGCCAACAAAACGTGTGACGGATCAAGAGAACCTGATGTACAGGCTGAACCACTTGATGCACAAATTCCTTTCATATCTAACATAATCAACAATGATTCTCCCTCTATAAAACGGAAACTAAAATTCACGTTGTTTGGAAGTCTTTTCTTCGCATCACCATTCAACCTAGCATATGGGATTTCTGAAGAAATTCTATCAATCATATAGTCCCTCAGTTCAATTTCTTTATCAGTACGTTCCTTCATTGTGTCTGCTGCACGTTTTACGGCTGTTCCAAATCCTACAATCCCCGGAACATTCTCTGTCCCTGCACGACGTTTTCTTTCCTGTGCCCCACCGTGTACAAAAGAGCGGATTTTTACTCCTTTTCTAATATATAGGAAACCAATTCCTTTCGGTCCGTTTAATTTATGACCACTGGCACTTAACATATCAATATTACATTCATCTACATTTATCGGAATTTGTCCAAACGCCTGTACCGCATCCGTATGAAACAAAATACCGTGCTCTTTCGCAATTTTTCCAATTTCTTTTATTGGCTGAATCGTTCCGATTTCATTATTAGCAAACATAACAGAAATCAAAATTGTCGTCGGTCGGATTGCCTTTTTTAATTCCTCTAATTTTACAATACCATTTTCATCCACATCCAAATAAGTCACTTCAAAACCTTGTTTTTCCAAGTATTCTGCCGTGTGTAAAACTGCATGGTGCTCAATTTTTGTCGTAATAATATGATTTCCTTTATCTTTATAAGCCTCTGCCGTCGCTTTCAGAGCCCAGTTATCTGCCTCAGAACCGCCTGCCGTGAAATAAATTTCATTTGACGCCGCACCAAGTACATCCGCAATAATTTCACGCTGTTTTGTAATCACCTCTTTATTTTTTGAAGCGAAACTATATACACTTGACGGATTACCGTAATTTTCCGTAAAATACGGCAACATTGCATCCACAACTTCAGGTGCTGTTTTGGTTGTTGCCGCATTATCTAAATAAACTAATCTTTCCATTTTCCTAACCTCCTGTCTATTTATTGCAATCTCTATGTTCACATTTATCCGCAGGGTTCATCGCCTTACTCTCCTGCACAAGTTGATCCAGTTTGATTTCATCAACCGTATGATTAATACTTTCATTAATTCTCTGCCAAACATATTTTGTCACACAGCCTCCTGCTGCCTCACATCCTTCTTCCGCAGAAAATCCGGAACATTCAACCGGCTCTAATTTCCCTTCTAATGCCCTTAGCACATCTCCTACCGAAATGTCTTTCTTTTCTCTTGCAAGCACATATCCCCCACCTGCTCCGCGAATACTTTTAACAAGTTCCGCCTTTTTCAGTAACGCCATTAACTGTTCCAAATATCTCTCAGATATTCCCTGTCGTGCCGAAATACTACTGATGGAAACAGGCTCCACTTCGCTGTACTGTGCCAAATCAATCAAGGCTCTTAACCCGTATCTTCCTTTTGTTGATAGTTTCAAGTTTTCACCTTCTTTATTTTCACTTATAAATCCCTACTATTTTACTAGGAATTCCTTCTGTAGAATAGCACTCCTTTTTTGTTCTGTCAAGGTCATTTCCAGAATATATTTATATCAAATAGTATAGGAGTTATTCTATGTCTAAAAAAAATGCAATTATAAAAGGAACTTTTATTTTAACTGCTGCCGGATTTCTCAGTCGATTTATCGGTTTTTTCTACCGAATTTTTTTAAGTCACACTTTTGGTGAAGAAGGAGTCGGACTATATCAACTCATTTTTCCAGTTTTTGCACTTGGATTCTCACTGACAACCGCAGGAATTGAAATTGCCATTTCTCGAATTGTTGCACAAAAACATTCTCTAAAAAAACAGGCAGAAGCATATCAAACATTATATTCAGGACTTATTATGTCCTTCTTTCTTTCTTTTTTTACAATGTTCTTTCTACAAAAATACGCCTTCTTGATTGCCAAAAATTTTCTGCGTGATACACGATGTACAAGTTTGCTCTTTGAAATTTCTTATATTTTTCCTTTTGCCTCAATACACAGTTGTATTTGCGGCTATTATCTTGGGTTAAAAAGCACGCGTGTTGCTGCAATTTCTCAATTGACAGAGCAGATTGCAAGAGTTGCTTTTGTATACGGTATTTGTCTTTTGCAGGTAAAAAATCACACCCCCCTTTCCATATCTCTAGCCGTTTTGGGACTTGTATGCGGTGAAATTATATCTTCTCTTTATTGTATTTTTTATTTTACCCACAAGAAACCTAACTCAAGAACACTTCCTGCTAAAACAGTTGTATCATTTTCTTCCTGCTTTGAAGTTTTTCGTCTGTCTGCCCCACTTACTGCAAATAGAATTCTTTTAAATCTTTTACAGAGTATCGAAGCAGTTTCTATTCCAGCCTGCCTGATTTTACATGGCTTAACAAACGCCAACGCCCTTGCCACTTACGGCGTATTAACCGGAATGGCACTCCCCTGCATACTCTTTCCCTCTGCCATTACAAACTCCGTATCCACTATACTTCTTCCAACCATCGCAGAAATACAGACGCAAAACGATAAAACTCGTCTGATTTTCCTCATCAAAAAAGTTACTCTTTACATATTTACACTTGGTTTTCTTTGTACACTCGGTTTTCTTTTCTTTGGAAATTTTATCGGAAGTGTTCTCTTTCACAGTACACTCGCAGGAAAATTTATTTTAACTCTTTCATGGATTTGTCCTTTTCTGTATACTAACAACACTCTTATCAGCACATTAAACGGACTTGGGAAAACAACAACTACATTTTTTATCAACACAACAGGACTTCTCCTTCGCATTGCCGGTATTTTTATCTTAATTCCAACATATAGCATTATCGGTTATCTGTGGGGATTACTTGTCAGCCAATGTGTAATCACGTTCCTATCTGTCGTCTTTCTCCGAAAATATCTTTCACTATAATCATAACCACCCGTCC